>DAIOEQ010000006.1:0-1501 GCA_036746215.1 Prevotella sp. | reverse complement strand
ACCAAACCATTCTTGCCCCCAATTTCTTTTTGCTAACTTTGCATGAGATAAGCTGCGCGCCGGCAACAAGGAGCAAGCTCCATCGCGCCTGGCTCGCCCGGTCTTTGCGCAAAGAAAACAACCAATCATGACAACGAAGCAAATTCTCCTGATCAATGATATTTGCGGATACGGCAAGGTGGCCACGGCGGCCATGTTGCCCATCCTGTCTTATATGGGGCACTCCACCTACAACCTGCCGACGGCCATCGTGTCCAACACGCTCGACTATGGCAAGTTCAACCTTCTCGACACCACCGACTACATCACGGGTGTCTTTCCCGTGTGGAAGGAGCTTGGCTTCCATTTTGACGCCATAGCCACGGGCTTCATCGCCTCGGAGCGCCAGGCGCGCGTCGTGTCGCGCTACTGTCTCGAGCAAGCCGCCAAGGGAACCACCATCTTCGTGGACCCCATCATGGGCGATGAGGGCAAGCTCTACAATGGCGTCACGCCGGCCACCATCCAGAGCATGCGGGAGATGATAGCCGTCGCCGACCTCATCTATCCCAACCACACCGAGGCCTGCTATCTCACGGGCTCCGACTATCAAGCCGGGGGCGTGAGCCGTGACGAGGCCATGGCGCTGGTCGACGGCTTGCGGGCCATCGGCAGCAAGTCGGTGCTCATCACGTCGGTCAAGGTCGACGGACAGCCCAGCGTGGTGGGTTACAATCACCTGACGGGCGCCCACTTCTCCCTGCCCTACACCGAGATACCGGTGCACTTCCCCGGCACGGGCGACATCTTCTCGGCGGTGCTCATCGGCCACCTGCTGGGCGGCGAGGCGCTGCCGTCGGCCACCCGCAAGGCCATGGACGCCGTCTACCGGCTGATTGACTTGAACAAGGACAACAAAGACAAGAACCGCGGCATACCGCTGGAAAAACACTTGAACATTCTCTGATGGACTGGTTACTATCGCTTTTCTCCATCCACTCGTCGACCGAGTCGGTGGTTGTCATTTCGCTGATCATCGCCATAGGCATGGCCTTGGGCAAGATCAAGGTGATGGGAGTCTCGCTGGGCGTGGCTTTCGTCTTCTTCATCGGCATCCTGGCCGGCCATCTGGGACTGACCGTCGACAGCACGGTGCTCGACTATGCCGAGACCTTCGGCCTGTCGATGTTTGTCTATTGCCTGGGCCTTCACGTGGGGCCCAACATCTTCGGCTCGCTCCGCCATGAGGGCATGGCGCTCAACCTGTGGAGCCTGGCCATCATCGTCGCGGGCACGGTGTTCGCCCTTGCCCTGGTGCCTGTCACGGGTGTCAGCCTGCCCGACATGGTGGGCTTGCTCTGTGGCGCCACCACCAACACGCCGGCCCTTGGCGCGGCCACGCAGGCCCTGGATGTCCTGGGACTGCCGTCAGACAGTGTGGCCCTGGCCACCGCCGTGACCTATCCGCTCGGCGTGGTAGGCGTCATCATCGCGATGATGCTCATCCGCAAGTGCTTCGTCA
>DAIOEQ010000005.1:23615-23854 GCA_036746215.1 Prevotella sp. | reverse complement strand
CCAAACTGGTAGACGAAGCCCTGGCCTGCAAAAAAGAAGACGGCACCGCCAAGCTCAACGCGATACGCGAGGCTTTAGCGGCCGCTTACCAAAAATTTGCCAATGAGAGGGTAAGCGGAAGTGTGGTTAACTGGGTGGCGGCCAATGACATGACGAAGGAACTGCTCGTGGAGGCCAATCGCTTCAGTCGTTCGGACCAGGCCGGCACACGTTACGGCACGCCCAAATACTGGACGGTC
>DAIOEQ010000005.1:20898-23540 GCA_036746215.1 Prevotella sp. | reverse complement strand
AAGGTGCGCCTTCAGGCTGGACGCTATTTCTTCGGAGCCACTCTTGAGAACAACTGGCACATCCCAACAGGCTACATCTATGCAGCCACGGACTCCTGCGCCACGGCGGAGCTGCAGGACGCAAGCGTCGCCTCCTGCCCGCTCCAAGACCTTGTGGGAGCCAAGTCTCCCTTCGGCGTCACGTTCACCCTCGACCGTGACCAAGAGGTCACCTTAGGCTTCCAGGCCGACTTGTTGTCAGGCTACGCGCAACAGGAGTTCCGCGTCAGCGAAGTGAAACTTCTGCGACAGGACGAGACCGTTGCCGCCAACGACCTCACCGAACGGTATCTTGTGGAGGCTTCCGGCTTCTCGCCCGTGGATGGAGCTGACCTCACCAAGCGTTTCACGTCGCCAAAGCACTGGACGGTCGAAAATTTCAACATACCGCAGAGGGACGGGTCGGGCACCAAGGGCGGGCTCGACAAATATCCTGGCTTCTACTGTCTCTACCTGGGGCTGTGGGGTGATGGCGATGACAACACCGCCGGCAACAACGACAACTGCCGCATCTACCGCCGAGTGATGTTGCCGAAAGGCACCTATAAGTTCGGACTGTCGCTCGACACCCCTTGGCAATTGCCAGCGGGATATATGTTCGCCAGTGGCGAACTGCTCGCGACAGCTGACATCCCCTCTCATGCCTTAGCTTCCAAAAGCCTGCCCACGCTCATGGGCGACGGCACGTTCAATGACATCAGCTTCACGCTGGACGAGCCAGTCGAGGTGCTGCTTGGCTTCCAGGCAGACCTCACAGACCAGCATGAAATGCGTGTAAAGGGGGTGCGTCTCTTGCAGGTAGGCGACGCAATGCGCATTGGAGGCCTGGAGGACGAAAACTGCGAGCCCCACGACATCTATGACCTGTCGGGGCGCAAGGTCAATCATCACAAAGCAGGCGTATATGTTGTGAACCGACGCAAAATGGTCTATAACAAATGACAAGCAGAATTACAACCCTCTTTTTGGGCATTTGCGTGGGGCTCTGCGCAAATGCCCAATCGTCTTTCGCCCCCGCCGCTTGGGGTGACTGGCAGACCTGGGGGCAACAGACGACCGACACCTACCTAAACCCGGTCATCCCAAGCGACTACAGCGACATCGACTGCATAGAGCACGATGGATATTACTATGCCATCAGCAGCACGTTCCAGTTTGAGCCGGGCATGGTCATCCTGCGCTCCGCGGACATGGTGAACTGGCGCGTCTACAGCCACGCCGTGCCCGACATATCGCAGATCGGCGAGGCACAGACCTGGAAGGTGATGGACCGTTACGCGCGCGGCATATGGGCGGGGGCTATCCGTTGGCACAACGGCAGGTTCTATGTCTACTTCGGCTGTCCCGACGAGGGCATGTTCATGACCACCGCCAAGCGGATCGAAGGGCCCTGGGCCCCGTTGACCAAGATGAACATCGGGGGCGGTTGGGACGACTGCTGTCCCCTCTTTGATGATGATGGCCAGAATTATTTCGTGGCCACCCATTTCGCCGACGGCTACAAGACATACGTGTTCAAGCTCTCTGCTGACGGCAAGACCGTGGACCTTGACAGCAAGACGCTCATCAATGAGGGGTACGGCCGTGAGGCCAACAAGCTATACAAGTGGAACGGCAAGTACTACCACCTGTTCAGCGAGGACCGCGATGGCGGACGCTATCTTGCCATGCAACGCGCCGACCATCCCATGGGGCCCTACGGTGAGTGCCGTCGGCTCTGCCATACGCAGCGCGAGTGGAACGAGCCCAACCAAGGCGGCTACCTGCAGGACGCCAAGGGCCAATGGTTCTTCCTGACCCATCATGGCCATGGCGACTGGGGAGGCCGCGAGGTGAGTCTTCTGCCGGTGACATGGACCTCCGACGGATGGCCCGTCATCGGGCAGCCCGACCGCGACAGTGTGGGCCTTATGGTGTGGCGGCACCAGATGCCCATGGCCAGGCGCTCTGTGAAGCGGTCCTCTTGGCGCAAGGGCGATGCCAAGGAGGTGGGCCAGACGGTCGTCGTCAACGGTTTCATGGCCGAGGACTGGGAATGGAACTACCATCCTCGCGAGGGTTTCTATAAGCGAACGGTCAAGCGCCTGACCTTGAAGGCTTTCAAGCCGTTGCGCGAGAACGACCTGATGAAGGCCGGCAACACCCTCACGCTCCGCTCATGGCAGACACCCCACAACGAGGCGACGGTACGCATCGACTTCCGTCACATGCATGAAGGACAGCGTAGCGGCATCTGCCATTTCTCGGGCTCGTGGTCCGAATTTGGAATCAGGATGGAAGGCTCGGAGCCCCAGCTGTACTATCGCGACCATCGCGGAGAAGACCAGGTGCTGCAGATCGACCTGGACCAGCTCAAGGACAAGCGGCTCTACCTGCGCTCGACATGGGACTTGAGCGGGGTTAGCCACTACTCCTGGAGCCTCGACGGCAAGGAATGGCATGAGACAGGCGCCACTTATCGCCTGGAGTGGGGCAACTACCGTGGTGACCGTCTGGGCCTTTACACCTATGGCAATCACGGCGAGGGCGGCGAGGCCACGTTCACCGACTTCCGTTACGTATCTGCGGACAATGAAACCCGAATTTGATTAGCGCAGGTGTTT
>DAIOEQ010000005.1:20320-20888 GCA_036746215.1 Prevotella sp. | reverse complement strand
TATCCCAGCTCGGGATAAGAAAGTCGTAAAATTAAGAGAAAAAGTTGGTAGTCTAACTAAAATATCGTGACTTTATATGTGTAAATCAATCAGTTACGAATAAGATGATTAAGACTACCAAATAGAAAGATACTACATTTATTTTGTATTATCAACGATTTCTGCAAACATTTTGAGGCGGAAAAGCTGCTTTTGGGCGAGGATGAAGTAAGGCACAGAAGACGTCAGGCATCCTTGCTTGACAGTGAAATCATGACGATTTTATTTTACTTTCATTTCAGCTCGCTCTGCAACTTCAAGCATTACGAACTGTTTTTCATCAAATAACCCCCGGACATTCGAAAGATGTACGGCATTACATCCATGAATTCCACCATGATACCTGCGTGTCATTCTCGGCCATCGGCAAAAACATGCGAATGAAGCAGAAACGAATACGACATGCATGTCCAAGAAAGCAATCGGAATAGCCGCCAGGCCATTTGCCTGCTGGACATGAGACAAATAGAAAAGCGCATGAGACATCGCGCCAGCCGATGAGACGACGATGAAACATATACAGGAGTCC
>DAIOEQ010000005.1:0-20310 GCA_036746215.1 Prevotella sp. | reverse complement strand
ACATGGGGAAAATAGACTTATTTAAAAAACATTTAATTTTGCGAACAAAGAATAAAAGCCCAAAAATAGAAACCTAATTTCAAGCTTATGATAAAGACCAAGCATTTTTCGCTGAAGCGAAGAAGTCTGTCGTTCACGAGAAAAACCCGGCGGTTGCTCTTCGCAGGAGTCGCGGCGCTGGCTGGAATGGCAAACCTCAGCTCATGCACGCAGTACGACTTGGATGAGCGCACCCCCGACAACTGGGGTTCCTCCATCTACAGTTACCTCGCAGGCCATGGCAATTACACCAACATGTCGAGAATCATTGACGACCTTGGCTACCGCCCCGTGCTGGACAAGACGGGCTCCAAAACCCTCTTCGCCGCTGACGACGACGCCTTTGAGCGTTTCTACGCCAACAACAAGTGGGGCGTCCGCTCTTACGCCGACCTCACCGTGGCCCAGAAGCGGATGCTGCTCTTTGGCGCCATGATCAACAACAGCTACCAGCTCAACTACCTCTGCAACACGGAGGGCAACGTGAAGGGCGTGGCCATGCGCCGCCTCTCCGCCCTGAGCCCGTATGACAGCGTGCCCAAGCTGACTCCCGACGAGATGCCCGACAACAAATACTGGAGACACCTCAAGGCACAGCCCTACGTCTATTGCTTCAAGGACCTCACCTACACGCCCATGATCCACTTCATGGAGAACTTCCTGGTCAACAACAAGATCACCAACGAAGACTACGACTTCCTCTACAACCACACCACCAACCGCCAGTCGGGACAGGCCAGCGTCAACGGCCTGCAAGTGGTGGAGGAGGACATCCGCTGCTCCAACGGCTTCATCGACCGCACGGAGGACGTGATGACCCCGCTGGACAATATGGCCGAGATCGTGCGCAGCAAGCCGGAGATGAGCCAGTGGAACAAGCTGCTCGAGCGTTTCTGCGCGCCCGACTCCAGCGAGGACGCCTCCATCAAGCTGGGACTCAACTGGCCGTCGGAGAAAGCCTACCAGAAGCGGTTCTTCTCGGAGTGGTCGCAGGGCGGAAAGGCTTACAACACCTCAGCGGACGGGTCGGTAATCGATCCCGCCGAGCTGCTGTCCTTCGACCCGGGATGGAACCAGTTCTACTCGGGCACCAACACCTCACCTGACGTGGAGCTGCAGCGCAACATGGGCCTCATGCTCGTGCCCAGCAACCAGGCGCTCGAGGAGTATTGGAACAACGGAGAGGGCAAGGTGCTGAGCGAGCGCTACGGCACCTGGGACAAGGTGCCCAACAACGTGGTGGCCGAGCTCATCAACAACAACATGCAGAAATACCTGACATCGTGCGTGCCGAGCAAGTTCGCAACCATGCTCAACAAGTCGAACGACCCGATGAACATCCATGAGAGCGACATCGACTCGGTGTTCCTGGGCAACAACGGCGCCATCTACATGACCAACAAGGTGTTCGCGCCCACCTCTTTTGTCAGTGTGATGTTCCCCGTCATCGTGTTCAACGACAACTATAAGATACTGTGGTCCATCATCAACAGCGGACGCTACGACGCCCTGCTCAACTCGCTGACGTCGACCTACAGCCTGTTTGTGCCGAGCCAGAAAGCCGTGCTGCAGTATGTCGACCCGTGCTCCTATGCCAAGAGCGAGCTGGAGATGCTGCGCTTCCACTGGAACAACGCCACCAAGGAGCCTTACGCCTCCGTGCACAAGTATGACCCCGCCTCGGGTGTCGTGGGCGACTCCATCGGCGTGCTCAGCGGCACGTGGAGCCTCAACCGCCGACTGGAATTCCTGCTCAAGGACCACATCGTGGTGGGCGACGTGACCGACGGACACACCTACTACCGCACCATGGGCAACTCCATCATACGCGTGGACAACGCCAGCCGTGGCAAGAACGGCATGACGGTGGAGGGTACCTACCAGATGAACGACGACGGGAGGAAAATTCCCGTGACCAACGTCTACAACCAGCAGAACGGCAACACCTATATTATAGATGAGGAGCCCATCCTGGGCACGCGCCAGAGCGTGAAGGACATCATCGACAACACGCCCGAGTTTGAGGAGTTCGGACGCCTGCTCGAGGCGTCGGGACTGATCGAGAACAACTACAAGGAGAAGACCTGCGGCGACAACTACATCAGCATGTTCAACAGCTACCAGTACACCGTGTACGTGCCGACCAACGAGTCGATCCGCCAACTGATAAGCAGCGGACAGCTCATCGACCCCGACGTGTACGAGCAGATGAAGGAGAGCGGCGCCGACGTGACGGCCGACTCGACGAGACTGGTCAACTTCGTGAAGTACCACTTCCAGGACAACGCCCTGGTCATTGGCGCGCAGAACAGCAGCTCCAACTATGAGACGGCCATGATCGACGCCAACACCAACGGCTTCATGCGCCTCGACGTGACGGCCGACGACAACAACATCTCCATCAAGGACAAGCAGGGCAACGTGCGCCACGTCATGAAGACCAACAAGAACCTGTACAACCGCTTTGCGCGTGAGTACATCTATCCCGGAAAAGACGCCAAGGACGCCACGAACATCGAGACCAACTCGTCGGCGGTGGTACACCTGATAGACGGTCCGCTGCTCTACTGGAACAAGCAGGCGTCACACGCGAAGAAAAGAGCCAAGAGGCATTGAGCGCAGGCACAATAACTAACGACCCAAACCAACTACATCATTTATGAAACATCATATTAACAACAGATACGCCAGACGCCTGACGGCAGCGGCCTTGGGCTGCCTGCTGACCGCGGGCACGGCCTTTGCGCAACAAGCGGGCGAAATCATCAGCGGCACCGTGTTTGACACGCTCGGACCGGTGGTGATGGCCAACGTGGTGGAGATCGACGCCAACGGGCGCATCGTGGCCGCCTGCACCACGGACATCAACGGAAACTTCTCCTTCAAGCTGAAAAACCCCAAGAACAAGCTGCGCGTCTCTTTCGTGGGCTACAAGACCCAGACGCTACCCATCAACAAGACCACATACAGCATCAACCTCGTTGACGCCAACACCATCAAGGAGGTGGTCGTCAGGTCGAAGCGCCTGACGCAAGGCTCCGGCCTCGCCATACCCGAGCGCGAGGTGTCGACGGCCCGCCAGACCATCAGCACCAAGGAGTTCCAGGGACTGTCGTTCACCACCATCGACGAGGCCCTCCAGGGCCGTATCGCCGGACTGGACATCGTGGCCAACAGCGGCAACCTCGGCGCCGGCACATCCATGCGCCTGCGAGGCGTGTCGTCGCTCACGGGCAACGCCGAGCCGCTCATCGTGGTCGACGGCAACGTGTTTGAGAAAGACCAGAGCCAGACCATCGACGTCACGAGCATGAACGACGAGAAGTTTGCCGAGCTGCTCAACGTCAACCCAGACGACATCGAGAGCATCTCCGTGCTCAAGGACGCGGCAGCCACGGCCATCTGGGGTAGCCAGGGCGCCAACGGCGTCATCGAGATCAAGACCAAGCGCGGCGCGCGCGGCAACACCCGCGTGACCTACTCGCTGCGCCTCACCGCCACCCACCAGCCCGAGGGCATGAAGATGCTCAACGGCGACGAGTACACCATGCTGCTCAAGGAGGAATTTTTCAACCAGAACCTGAGCGACGCCGCCAGCAACATCAAGGAGCTCAACTACCTCAACCCCACCGAGTTCAGCGAGGCACGCATGTTTGACGACAACACCGACTGGATGAAGGCCGTGAAGCAGACCGGATGGCGGCAGAACCACTACGTCTCCATCTCGGGAGGCGGCGAGAAGGCCAACTTCCGCATGGGCGCGGGCTACGACCACGAGACAGGCTCCATCATCAAGCAGGTGCTCGACCGCTTCACCACCCGTGTGGCGCTCGATTACTTTGTGAGCACACGCATCAAGTTTGAGTCGAACCTCTCGTTCACCTACACCAAGAACCAGAGAAACTACAGCGACCTGCTGGGCATCGCCTACAAGCGCATGCCCAACCTCTCCATCTACGAGGAGGACGAGAACGGCAACGACACCGACCGCTTCTACAACATACAGCCCGGCTGCTCGTCGGAGCTCAACGACCAGTACAACCTGGAGAACCCCGTGGCCGTGGCCTACCTGGCCAAGAACCACCAGTCGACCTACAAGATACAGCCCGAGTTCAAGATCCGCTACAAGCTGCTCAGCACCGGCGAGGACCACACGCGCCTTGACTATGAGGGCAAGATCATGTTCGACATCAACAACGAGTACAACGACAAGTTCCGCCCGTCGTCGCTCAACACCCAGGGCTGGTTTGAGGGTAGCCCCAACCAGGCCACCTCGAGCAGCAGCAAGTCGCTGGGCATCTCCACGACCCACACGCTGACCTTCGTCCCCCATTTCAAGAACGCCGACCACTCGCTGATGATGATGCTGCGCGGACAGGTCAACAGCGGAACCTCCAACTACCAGACAACGGAGACCTACCGCTTGCCCTCGGGAACGATAGACAACCCGTCGGCTTCAGCGCCCATCAAGGGCATGAGCACCAGCAGTGGACAGTGGCGAAGCATCTACCTCACCTACTCGGCCCACTACGCCTACAAGGGCCGCTACATGCTCGACTTCTCCGTGCGCCGCGACGGCAGCACCAAGTTCGGACCCGACCAGCGGTGGGGCAACTTCCCCGCCTTGTCGCTTCGTTGGAACATCTGCGACGAACCCTGGTTCAAGAAGGCCCTGCCCTTCGTGTCCATGCTCTCGCTCCGCCCAGGATGGGGCATCGTGGGCAAGCAGCCCGGCAGCGAGTACCTGTTCCTCAGCCGCTACGGCAACAGCACGGGCTATCTCGGCAACGGCGGAACCAAGCCCAACAACATACAGCTGAAACACCTGAAATGGGAGGAGAAAGAGACCTATAACTTAGGTGTCGACTTCGGCTTCTTCAACGACAAGCTGACGGGTAACGTGGACATCTACAAGCAGTTGACACGCGACCTGCTCATCTCGGGCTGGGGCATCCCCACCTCGTCGGGTTACAGCAGCCTCAACTGGTACAACAGCGGACGGATGTCCAATGTCGGCTGGGAGTTCAACATCAACGGCAACGACATCATACGGGCCGGCAAGTTCTCCGTCGACTTCAACATCACCTTCGCCAACAACCAGAACAAGCTGAAGGACATGGACGCCACCTATCTCGCCTCGCTGACCAACGAGTGGAGCGGCACCAACGGCAACTACATGACGCGCGTGGCCCTCAACCGTCCGATGGGCAGCATCTACGGCTTCCGATACAAGGGTGTCTACCAGTACTCTGAGTGGTCGGCCGAGGAAGTGGCCAAGGTGAGCGGCCCCAACGCTCCCGTGGCGCACGACGAGAACGGCAACGTGGTGTTCGACCACCGCGGACGACCCGTACCCATGACCTTCCGCTACGGCAAGAGCAACTACGAGTTCAAGGGCGGCGACGCCATCTACGAGGACATCAACCACGACGGAACCATCGACGAGCTTGACATCGTCTACCTGGGTTCCTCGCTGCCCAAGATCACCGGCGGCTTCGGCTTCAAGCTCAAGTTTGGCCACCTCACGTGGAACAACCAGTTCAACTTCCGCTGTGGCAACAAGATCATCAACGCCGCGCGCCTCAACGCCGAGAGCATGAACACGGTCTACAACCAGAGCCGGTCGGTCAACTGGCGCTGGCGTGTGGAGGGACAGGCCGACGCGCGCATCCCGCGCGCCGTCTACGGCTCGCAGAACTACAACGCCCTGGGCAGCGACCGCTTCATTGAGGACGGCTCGTTCGTGCGCCTGAACTACACGCAGCTGTCTTACAGCTTCCCCACCAAGCTGGTGAAGAAGTTAGGACTGACCAGCCTGCGCTTTGACTTCTCGGCCAACAACCTCTTCTGCCTCACCAAGTATTCCGGGGCCGACCCCGAGGTGGGCTACGGAGGATGGGGCGTGAGCACCGACAACGCGCAGACACCGCGCTCACGCTCGTTCACGGCGGGCTTCAATGTGCAGTTCTAATCACTTAACCTAAAAAAAACGGATATGAGATCAATCAGACAATATATTATCGTGGGCTTGGGAATCGTCGCGCTCACCTCCTGCGGTGACTTCCTTGACATCAAGCCCCAAAACGAGATCGTGCTCGAGGACTACTGGACGGAGAAAGACGACGCCACCAGCATGCTCATGAGCTGCTACGACGCCCTGGGAAGCAAGGAGTGCATGCGACGCATCATCCTCTGGGGCGAGGTGCGCTCGGACGAGACCAAGGCGGGCACCAACCCGCCCATGTGGCTCCAGGACATCCTGAAGGAGAACCTGCAGCCCGACAACGAGATTTGCAAGTGGGACGATGTCTACAAGACTATCAACTACTGCAACACCTTCATCCATTACGCGCCCGGCGTGAGTGAGAAAGACCCCAACTACAAGGAAGGGGAGATGAAGGCCAACATCGCCGAGGCCAAGGCCATACGAGCCATCTGCTATTTCACACTGGCCAAGACATTCCGCTCCGTGCCCTTCACCTTTGAGCCCAGCTTGACGGACGAGCAGAACTACCGCATCCCCGCCACCGACTTCGACACCATCGTCAAGACGCTCATCCAGGACCTGGAGGGCTGCAAGAACGACGCCGTGAAACGCTTCTACCTCGACAATAGCAGTGAGGCCTACCACAACAGCAGCCGCATCACGCGATGGGGCATCTGCGCCATCCTGGCCGACCTCTACCTCTGGGCGGGCGACTACGAGAAATGCGTGGCCACATGCGACGAGATCATCAACTACAAGAAAAACCAATATAAGGAATGGCAGGCCAACCAGGACTTGCGCCTCACGGCCTCAAGCAAGATGGGACTGTTCAACGGCGTGCCACTCATCCTGGAGTGCCCGGTGGGCTCAAGCGTCGACACCAAGCGAGGCGACGCCTACAACAGCGTGTTTGGAACGGGCAACTCCTTCGAGAGTTTGTTTGAGCTTTGTTATGACAACAAGTTCAGCAACAAGGAAGAGTTTGTATCGACTTACTACTGCAACCGGGAAAACAGCGGCAAGTTCGGCTATCTCGCCGCGCCCGACCACCTCTACGAGAACCTGGCCACTGACAAGAACACGGTGTTCCTCAGCAAGAACGACTGCCGTGGCTATGAGGACATCATCGCCGACGGAAGCCGTTTCGCCATCCGCAAGTATGGGCGCAAGAGCGTCTCGCTCAACATGAAGAACATCACCACCGAGGCCAAGGTGCAGGACAATGAGACCATGCAGCAGACAAACTACAACAACTGGATCTTCTACCGCCTCACAGACGTCATGCTGATGAAGGCCGAGGCGGAGGTGATGATGGGCGAGGACCACTACGAGGATGCCTTCGCCATGGTCAACGCCGTGAACAAGCGCGCACGCAACGCCACCTCGGCAACCATGAGCGACACGCTGAAATTCGCCGACTACAACACCTCGAAGACCGCCATGGAGGAACTGGTGTTCGACGAGCGCCACCGCGAGCTGATGTTTGAGGGCAAGCGCTGGTTTGACATGGTGCGCATGGCCCGCCGCGACGGCAACAACAGCCGCCTCATCAGCGAGACCATCCAGAAGCACACCAGCAACACAGCCGCCATCCGCATCCGACTGGCAGACCCCAATATCGCCTACTATCCTTACTCACGCGCCGAGATCAAGCGCAACCCGTACCTCGTGCAAAACCCGGCCTACAAGGACAACAACGCGCAGTTGACGAAATAAACACGACTAATTTCATTGACACACAGTATGACGAACATGAAAAAGATACAATCATGGATGCTGCTCATCGTGGTGGCCATCCTATCCGGCATAACAGCGAGCTGCAACGATGAAGACGTGCCCGACAACTACTACACGGCAACCGAGCTGACCGCCGCGGGATTCCTGGAGAAAAACCCGGCCCGCTTCAGCGAGTTCACTCGCATCCTGCAACGCTCCAAGTTCCTGAGCACGCTGGCCACCTACGGCGAGTACACGCTCTACGCGCCGACCAACGAGGCCGTGGACGCCTATATGCAAAGCAACGGCTATCCCAACGTGGAGGCCATTCCCGCTGACGTGTGCGACACGCTGGCCCGCACACACATCGTGAAAGGCGGCGCCTATTTCACGGCCGACGTGAGCGACGGCACATTGCCCGTGCTCAACATGGACGACCGAAACATCACCATCTCGTGCGACTCGGACGTCAACAACAACAACGCCATTGTCTACTACGTGAACAAGTCGGCGAAGATGATCGAGCGCGACGACTCCGTGACCAACGGCGTCGTGCACACCATCGACCGCATGCTGGTTGCGAGCAGCATGCTGCTGCCCGACCTCATCAAGCAAGACACCACGGCCACCATCTTTGCCCAGGCTTTGGCGCTGACACGCATAGAGCAGAAAATGCGCAAGGTGGAGGATTACTCTTACTCCATCGGACGCGACTCCGTGGAGGACGGCCTGTCTGAGGTGTTCTTTGGAGCCGATGGTGAGAAGTGGACGAAGGTGAAATACATCGAGCGGCGCTATTTCAAGTACACGGCCTTCGTGGAGACCGATGATGTCTTCGCCAAATGGAACATCCACAACCTCAACGACCTGAAAGCCTATGCCAAGCAGCAGTATGACGCGCTCTTCCCGGAGGATGCGGGCAAGTACGACGACCAGTGGGACAACGAGAAAAACCCGCTCAACCGCTTCATAGCCTACCACGTCCTGCCCTACCTGGTGAACTACGACCAACTGGTGATCTCCGGCCAGATCAAGGACTATTACTGCTTCCTCGACAAGGCCGACGCCGAGGACTACTATGAGACCATGTGCCCCGGATGCATCATGAGGGCCAGCGGTCCCAAGGACGGCAAGGTGTATCTCAACCGCAAGCGCACCACCGTGCTTGAAGAGCCTGGCGTACGCGTGCTCAGCCCCTCGGAGAGCGGCTTGCAGCTCCAAGACTGCGCCAACGGCGTCTACCACTACATCAACCGTCCGTTGGTCTTCAACCGCCAGGCGCTGGACAACCGCCTGCGCATTGACGCCACCACGATGTTCCCCGACTTCCTCAACGCGCAGAAGTGCCGCGTCATGTTCAACGAAAAACAGCTGACATTGTTCAAGCCTGGCTTCCTGACCAATGTCGAGGCCACCACACAGAGCCTCATCGGCGTGCGCGGCAACGAGATATGGACCAACTCATGGGAAGGAAACATGGTGGCCATCTGCGGCGAGTTCGACGTGACCATCAAGCTGCCTCCGGTGCCCCAGACGGGTGTCTACGAGTTGCGCCTCGGCTACAACGTCAATCCCTCGCGCGGCATCGTCCAGGCCTACCTCAACGGCGTTGCCTGCGGTGTGCCCGTTGACCTGCGTAGCGGCCCCGACGGATGGAAGGAAGACACGGACGACGAGGAAGAGAACCGCGCCAACGACAAGTCGATGCACAACCGCGGCTTCATGAAGGCTCCCGACTCAGAGGGTGGCGACGCCGCCAACGGCGGAACACCGTTCCGCGCTGCCGGTCACATCATGCGCCGCGTGCTCTACACGGGCGAGTTGCGCCAGGACCAAGAGTATAAGCTGCGCTTCCGCCAATTGCTCAAGGGAAACTACTCGCTGTCGTTCGACTACATCGAACTGTGTCCCAAGTCGGTCTATGCCAGCCCAGAGGGTGAGGACACCCATTGACGCTGGTCGTGACATTTGTTTCAATCACATCTTAAACCTACAAAAATGAAAGCAATACATTATATACTATGCGCAACCATCGCCTGCTCCGCAGTGGCCTGCACCGACTGGGACGACCACTATGACGACACCGCGGCGGACGGAGGCAACCTTACCCTGTGGCAACAGATGAGCCAGAACAGTGAGCTAAGCGATTTCTGCGAGGTGCTGGAGCACACCAACCTGTTCCGCATGCACAAGAAGACCAAGGCCAGCTACGCGGAGATACTCAACTCGGGGCAGTCGTTCACGGTGATGGCACCTGTCAACGGCACCTTCAACAAGGACTCGCTGATAGCGCTCACCGAGACAGCCCAGGGCGACTCGGTGGTGGAGAAGTTCTTCGTGAAGAACCATATCGCGCGCTCGGCCAACTCGACCACTGCCACACCGAAGACCATCCACATGATGAACGACAAGCGCGTGTCCCTGTTGGAAGGCTCAATCAATGGCGTGACAGTGAGGCAGGGTAACATCCATGCCAAGAACGGCATCCTGAACGTGATGGAGAAACAGTTGCCCTACTACTACAACCTCTATGAGCAGATGACCGACCGTCCCGAATACAAGTCGGTGGGCGACTTCATCCGCTCCTACGACCGCGAGGAGTTTGACCAGGCCAACTCCATCCAGAACGGGACGGTTGACGGTGTGCCCGTCTATATCGACTCCGTCGTGATCTCGCGCAACGATTTTCTCACCAATTATCTCGGCGCCAAGCTCGCCAGCGAGGATTCCACCTACTGGATGGTTGTCCCCAAAGGCACAGGTTGGCAGAAGGCGTTTGGTGAGGCTATGGATTGCTTCAAGTATCCCACCTCAGAGACCAAGGCCGACTCACTGCAGCACCTCAACGCTTATCGCGCCATGTTCAAGGATGCCATCTTCACCATGACAACGCAGAAGAGCCCCACCGATTCTTTGCGCTCGCTGAACTACAATTCCTATTATCCCGAGTATAGCGTGTTCCGCAAGCCTTTTGCGCCAGGCGGATTGCTCGCCGGCGCCACGAAGACCACCAGCAGCAACGGCGTGCTGTATGAGACCGACGAATACCCCTTCGACCCCACGCAAACCTACAACCGCAAGGTGGAGCAGGAAGCCGAGAACACAGGCTATATCATCAGCAACGAGAAATGCACATACGCCAGGCGCTCGATCAGCGCCGACAGCGTTTCGCGAGAAGGCTATCTTGACATCCAGCCCAGCAGCAACACGGCCAACTGGAGCGTGAAGTTCCGCCTGAGCGATGTCAAGTCCACCGCCTACGACATCTGCGTGGTGCTGTTGCCGCAGAACATCACCGACCCAGAAGCGGCAGCCAAGCCTTACCAGTTCAAGGCGGACATCGGCTACATTGACGCAAACGGGGCCAAGAAGAGTTACAGTTGCAGCTGGATTGACGAAAAGAACAAGAAACAGACCAAGTTCAACACGAATGACCCCTTGCGCGTGGACACCATCGTGCTGGCCAAAGACTTCGTGTTCCCCACCTGCAACTGGTACGAGCAGACCAACGAGAATTTCTACCTCACCCTGACCTGCTCGATGAGCGCGGCCGAGAACAAGAAGTATTCGCGCCCCATCTACATCGACTGCATCCTGCTCAAGCCCAAGGCGAGGGTTGAGGCCAGCGAGCCCGAAGATGAGCGAGAATAGAACCAAGAACCATCCCACAACAGATAAACACATCCACTATGATAAGTCATTTCATCAAAAATATCAAGCAAGCGATGCTGCTTCCGCTGTGCATCGGCTATTGCACGGTGGCCTTGGCCGCCGACCCCACTGACGGCAACAAGATTACCGTGAGCGGAATGGTGACCGATGCCGCCACAGGACAGCCCTTGGCTGGCGTGCGCGTGGAGGCTTACGGCGACAACCGCTACACCGCCATGACCGACGGCAACGGCCATTACAAGCTGACCATCCCCAGCTACGTCACCTCGGTGTCGATGAAGGTCGACGGTTACAACCTGCAGCAGAGAGCCATCGGAAAGAACCTCAATGGCATTGACGGGCGACTGTACCCGACCACGTTCAGCACAGACTACACATCCACCACCGAGGCCAGCCGCAAGGTCGTGACAAGCGACTTTGCCAACACGGCCGAGGTGAGCATCGACAACCTCATCAGCCAGCGACTGGGTGGCGACATCCACACCATCTCGCGTGGCGGCAACCTGGGAATGGGAAACGCCATGTATATCGCCGGCCTCAACTCGCTGGAGAGCAACGCCCAGCCGCTCATCGTGCTCGACGGCGTGATCATGGACATGCAGTACGGCCGCAAGATGTTGCACCAGGGATATTTCAACAACCTCTTGGCCAACATCAACGTGAACGACATCGAGAACGTGTCGGTGCTGAAGAACGGCACGGCACTCTACGGAGCCAAGGGAGCCAATGGCGTCATTCTCATCAACACCAAGCGCAACAAGAGCATGGCCACACGCATCGATGTCAACATCAACGGCTCCTACCAGCTGCTGCCCAGGCTTCCCGAGATGATGGGCGCGGAGGATTACCGGCTGTTGGCCTCGGAGATGCTGTACAACCAGACCACGGATATCTCGCGCCTCAACTTCCTGGTGAACGACCCCGACTACTATTACTACAAGATCTACCACAACAACACCGACTGGACCAAGGAAATCTACCATGAGACCTTTGTGCAAAACTACGGCATCAACGTCCAGGGCGGTGACAACGTGGCCAACTACAACCTGTCGGTGGGCTACAGCCAAGGCAACAGCCAGATACGCAACAATGACTACAGCCGGTTCGACATGCGGCTCAACAGCGACATCAATGTGGTGCGCAACCTGTCGGTGCGCTTCGACGCCGCTTACAGTGACGTGAACCGCAACCTGCTCGACGACGGCATGCCCGACAACATCAGCTCGGCCCTCGTGACGTCGCCCGGACAGCTGGCACTCATCAAGGCGCCGTTCCTCTCGCCGTATGCCTACGACACCGACGGCAACCTCAGCCATTTCCTCTCACAGGCCGACGATTACCTGGCCAAGGTGCCCAACCTCAACCAGAACGGCAATCCGCGGGCGGGCACGTCGCTGATCAATCCCAAGAGCCTGCTTGAGTATGGCGAGGGCGACAACCGCAACCACTTCGGCAATCGCCTGGTCACCCTCTCCATCACCCCGCGCTACCGTTTCAACAAGCACCTCTCGTTGAGCGAGCACTTCAACTTCACCTTGGTGAACACCAATGAGAACTACTACCTGCCCATCAACGGCACACCCAAGTTCAAGGACCCCAGCGTCAGCGAGACCGACTACTTCAAGAACAAGGTGGGCTCGATGGCCTCAAGGCAGACAAACATCCAGAGCGACACGCGCCTGACTTGGAACAACCGCTATGGCGCACACACCGTCAACGTGATGGGCGGAGCGCGCTTCTTGAGCCACAACTACTCGCTGAACAAGCAACAGGGCTTCAACTCGGGCAACGACAAGATTCCCGTGATGAGCTCCAGCCTGACGATGAAGAGCACCGACGGCGCCGACGACAAGGTGCGCGAGCTCACGTGGTACGGACAGGCTGACTACAATTATGCCGCCAAGTATTATGTCATGGCCGGCTTGTCGGCGCAGGCCTCCTCGCGCTTCGGCGACAAGGCCTCAGGCCTGAAGATGTTTGACACCGTGTGGGGACTGTTCCCCAGCGTGCAGGCGGCATGGGTGCTGACCAACGAGAAGTGGATGGCCAACACGCCCTGTGTCAACTACCTTCGCCTCAGCGCCGGATACGACGTGACGGGCAACGATGACATCGACTTCACCGCCTCGCGCACCTACCTCATCGCACAGCAGATGCTCAACGCACAGGTGAGCGGCAAGGTCATCGGCAACATCGGCAACGACATGTTGAAGTGGGAGACGACACGCCGACTGACGGCAGGTCTCGACGGCAACTTCTTCAACAACCGCCTGAACGTCCGCCTGAACGTCTTCAAGAGTTGGACAAGCGACCTCATCACCCTGCAACAACTGTCATGGACCAGCGGCTTGCAGGAGAACTGGGGCAATGGCGGCAAACTGGAAAACACGGGCTTCGACATGCAAGCCACGGCCAAGGTGCTCAACCTGAAGGATTGGCAGTGGGAGGCTGGCTTCTCCATGGGACACTATAAAAACAAGGTGACCTCGCTGCCCAACAACAACCAGCCAATGGAGAACACCTACTATGGCGGAACCATCCTCACCCGGGTGGGCAGCCCCATCGGCCTGTTCTACGGCTATCGCACCAACGGCGTGATCGCCAGCGAGGCGGAAGCCAACGAGGAAGGCCTGTACCAGCTGAACGGCAGCGGCCAGAAGGAATATTTCCAGGCGGGCGACATGCGCTTCGTGAGCACCAATGACGACAAGTGCATCGGCAAGGAAGACCGCGTGGTGATAGGCGACCCCAACCCCGACATCTACGGTAACATCTTCACCTCGTTGCAGTGGAAGAACCTGCGCCTCGACGCCACGTTCAAGTATTCGCTGGGCAACGACATCTACAACTACCAGCGCTCCATCCTGGAAGGCGGCGACATGTTCTACAACCAGACGACGGCCATGGCCAACCGCTGGACCACCGACGGCCAGCAGACCAACATCCCCCGCGCCAACTACCAGGATCCCATGGGCAACTCGCGCTTCAGCGACCGCTGGATAGAGGACGGCAGCTATCTCAAGCTGAAGAACATCACCCTGAGCTTCGCCGTGCCCGTGCGCTCCACCTACCTGCAGGGCATCACCGTGTGGGCCAGCGCCGACAACCTGTTCACCATCACCAAGTACCTGGGCTCCGACCCCGACTGCATCACGGCCGGCTCACAACTGCTCCAGGGCATCGACACCGGCCTGCTGGGCAACGCCCGCTCCGTGTCTTTAGGCGTGAAGATTAACCTGTAAAAACATCGAAACCATGAAATATCGTAATATTGCAATCGCAGCCGCAGCCACGCTGCTTACCGTGTCATGCGGCGATATGCTTGACACCGACTCCAGCATCGTGGAGCTGGAAAAGAACAACCGCATCACCGACGTGTCCGACACGGTCTACAACATGCTGGGCATCATCAACACGATGCAGGTGGTGGCCGAGCGCAACGCGCTGGTGGGCGAGGTGCGTTCCGACCTGGTGTCCATCACCGACAAGGCGTCGGCCGACCTGAAGGCGCTGGCCGACTTCACCGCCACCACCGAGAACAGCTACAACCGGGTGAGCGACTATTATGCCGTGATCAACACCTGCAACAACTTCATCGCCAAAGCCGACACCACCCTGACCCTCAAGGGCATCAAGGTGTTCAAGCGCGAGTATGTGGCGGCCAAGGTGTTCCGAGCCTGGGCCTACCTGCAGGCTGTGCAGATCTACGGCAAGTTGCCACTGGTCACCGTGCCTGTTTACGGTGAGAGCCAGGCGCAAAAGGAGATGCAGAAGACACCTTCGGACATCAAGACCATCTGCAGCTACTTGGCCGAGGACCTCAAGCCCTATGTCAATGAGCGCGTCCCCGACTATGGGTCCAGCGTCATCCCGTCAAGCGCCTTCATCCCGGTGCGCGTCATGTTGGGCGACCTCTACCTGTGGGCGGAGGACTACGAGAACGCCGCCAAGAACTATTACGACTACCTGACGTTGCAAGAGAAGCCCCAGGTCACGGGCATGAAGTATCAACGCTGGGCCACCAACTCCAAGGAGTTCACCGCCGAGAACCATCCCGGCATTAGCATCATGTCAATGAGCAATCCCTGGTATGAGGACAAGAGTGAGGCCATCACCAACATTCCCCTGGAGAGCCAGCCTTATTACGGGCACCAGTCACAGCTCTACTATCTCTACAACTCGGACGCAGACCATAATAACAGCTATGTGTCACTGACGCCTTCCAAGCAGATGCGCGAGATATTCAAGCGCCAGCACTACACCCACCTGTACATTGACAACAGCAACCACCGCGACACGCTGGACGGACCTAAAATCGACCAGTTTGACAACAACTTCAAGTACTTGCAAGGCGACCTGCGTTACCGCAACTTCTATTCCGAGAACAAGGTGAACCGCGACGAATACTCGCCATACTCTCCCTGGGTGCAGCAGATCGGCAAATTCTCAGCGTCGGGCTTCAACATCTACCGCAAGAGCATGGTCTACCTCCGCCTTGCCGAGGCGCTCAACCGGCTCAACTATCCGCAGACGGCCATGTGTATCCTCAAGTATGGCCTGTGCCAGAACTACATCAACGAGCATATCGACTCCGTGGAGCGCCAGGCTGCCGCCCGCTTCCTCAACTGGGACGAGGTGACATTCACCACAAGCAACACCATGGGCATCCACGGGCATGGCTGCGGCTATGTGGAGTGCGACACCATCCACTATGTACTGCCACAACCCCACACGGCCCTTGCCACACGCCAGGACACCGTGGCCTACCAGGTGCCGCTGGTCGAGGACATGATCATCGAGGAGATGGCGCTCGAGGGCGCTTACGAGGGCAACCGCTTCTATGACCTGATGCGCGTGGCCCTGCGACGCGACGACCCCGACTACCTGGCCGAGCGGGTGGCCTTGCGCGACGGCACGGGAACACCCGACGCCGCACTGCTCGCACTGCTCCGCAACACGGCCAACTGGTACTTGCCGTTAAAAAAATAACGGCAATAGACATACAGAAAAACAAAAGAGACATATCGGAAAGTGACCTTTTCCGCAATCATTTATCTTTGCGCAGAGATAGGTTGTGTCCCAGCGACTTGAGGGCAAGCTCTCATTGCCAGTCACGCCATCTCTACGCAAAGACGAGAAACCTAAGCAAACAATTCAATTAAAATATTCTATCGTTAAACCTAAAAAACCTCAGTTTATGAAGAAAACTCTATTCCTCATGTGTGGAATGTTCTTCGGATTGGCAGGGACGGTGAACGCACAGAAGACCATCCTCTTCGAGGACTTCGAAAGCGCCATTCCTGACAAGCAGGACACCACCAAGCTCGGTTGGTACGGCTTCTACAACACGCCAGACCTTGACCAGCGCGACCTCTCCATTGACTACGCATGGTCGGGCAGCCAGTCGCTGCATTTCTACAATGACGCGTCCAACGAGTGTGAGAACCAGGCGTGGATGCGCGCCGTGAAGTTCCGCAACCTGCCGCTGAAGGAGAACACCTCTTATCGCGTGTCCTTCTATCTGCAGGGCACCAACAGCTATGTCGTCGACGGCACGGAGAAGAAAGCCAAGGCGCGCGTGGCGCTGATGCAGGGCCGCGAGTATGCGGACATCCCCTTGCTCACGGCCGACAGCACCCAGCAGACCTATGACATCTCTTATTTCCAGGAGGCCGACAAAGGCTTCCGGAAATACACCATGATGTTCTTCTATGCCAACCAGGAGCTCCAGCAGGCTTACTACAAGGACCATCCCGGCACCTTGGAGGGCGGTCTGATTGACAAATTCTTCCTCACCATCAACATGATGAATCCCGGCGATTATTACATCGACGACGTGAAGGTCGAGGAGGGCAGGGAGATTGCTGGCATCTCGTATAACAGCGACGTGCTCAAGGTCGACTTCGGCTATGACGTCAACGTGAAAGCCCTCGTGCCCGAGGGTAAGGAGCGCGTGCTGTTGCCCAACGACTGCGTGACCGTGCGCAAGGCCGACGGCAGCAAGACTTACGACATCCTCAGCGTCGAGGCCTGGAAGGACGGCAGCTTCTACATCTTCCTTGGCGACGATTATCCCGAGGAGGAGGATGCCGACAACCTGGTGGTCACGTTCAAGAACCCGACCGACCCGGCCTACCGCATCCAGTACACCAGTTCACGCCGGCCTTACTCCACCAGCGAGGACACGTCGGTGAAGGATTTCACCGAGACAGGCCTGACCTACGATTCGGACATCTCTGAGGTTTACTCTTACGCCCACAAGATCCCCACCATGATGTCTTCCGTCCCCGAGGACGGCTCGTTCGACCTGCCTACTGACAGCAAGAGCTTCACCATGACCTTCGACAAGAAGGTGAACACCGCCGAGGCCGCCGCCAAGTTGGTGGACGAGAGCGGAAAGGAAGAGACCCTGACCGTCGGTCCCGAGGAGATGTCTGAGGTGCTGACGCTCACCCGCACCGCCACCACGCCTCTCTCTGGCGAGTATAAGCTGGTCATCAGCAATGTGCTGCCCGAGGCCGACGCTTATGACGATCCCGGCGAGTACAGCGTCACGCTGAACTTCGGTGCTGGCTCAAGCGACCCCAGTGATGTGGCCAAGGTGCTCTGGACCGACAGCCTGTCAGCTACTGGCGCCAACAAGATTCCCGCCGGATGGGTGATCAATGCCGCGGGCGGCGAAATCCTGCCTGGTGACTACGGCTCAGGCCCCCGTGTGTTCGACGGCTTCAGTGGCGACATGACCCACGCGCTCTACTATCGCATGGGCTACGCCCAGTATGGCGCAGCTCCCGACGACAACGTGCACGTGATCACGCTCGAGGCTGGCAAGAAATACCAGATTGGCTTCAACGCCTTCGCATGGAAGGGCTCTCCTTACGGACGCTTCGAGGTGCTCGACGCCGAGGACAATGTGGCCTTCACCGCCGACTACCAGAACGTGGCCAATCCCAATGGCGACGGCGCCAAGGGCAATGTGGCTGTCGGTGCCCACTCTTACACCTTCAAGGTGGACGCCACGGGCAACTACAAGCTCCGCTGGATGACGCTGAAAGGCGAGGGCGGAGAGATGGACACTGACGGTTGGACCGAAGTGTTGCTGGGCAACATAAAACTGCAGTATGTGCCCAACACGGCTGGTGCCATCTACAAGCAGCAGTTGGCCGACGCGCTGGCCGCTGCCAAGAACACCCTGGCCAGCAATGCGGGCAAGCGCTTCAGCGGCACCGCTTACGACGCGCTCGACGCTGCCATCAAGGCTTATGACGGAAAGGCTTTCACCGCACCGTCTGCCTATGAGGCTGCCGTGAAGGAACTGAACGACGCCGCCAAGACCATGACCGACCACCGCAACCTCTGCGACACTTACGACGGCAAGCCTGCCGCCGCCTACGAGCAGGTGGTGAAGTTCCGCGGCACCAAGTTTGAGAACACCGATTACTACAAGGCTTTGGTTGAGACGGCCAACAAGTATGTGCTTGAGATCCAGCCCGACCAAAACGGAAACGACAGCATCGCCAAGGTCGACACGCTGATGCTCGACAACCAGCTCACCGAGGCCATCGCCGCGCTCGACAAGACCACCAACATGGTCAAGAGCATGTGCACCACACTGGCTGTGGACGCAGCCACGGGCATGCACGCCACCAGCCAGGTGACCAGCACCACGGGTGTGGCCGCCCTGACAGCTCGCCACATCTACCTGGCCGATGCCTTGAAGGACCTGAACAACAAGACCGGCAAGGACGAATTCGCCGAGTACATTGAACTGGCCGACAAGCTCGTCACAGACGACGACCAGGTGGCCGACAAGCTGAAGTGGGCCGTGTGGAAGAAGGTCTGCACCACCCTGTCTGACCCCACCAACACGCTCTTCGCCGAGAAGGTGGACGAGACCACCATGGAGAGCTATCGCGACTCCATCAACATGACCGGCTTCATCAAGAACCCGAACACCTACCTGACAGCCACCGGCCGTTATGATGGCAATGTGAACATGCTGCCCGGCTGGACCATCACCGACAAGGCCGACGGCTATGAGGTCGCAGGCACCACGGGCTGGTCACAGGTCATCAACGAGACTTGTCCTTATGCCGACGGCATGATTTCCAACTGGGCACGCGGCTTCGTGGCCCAACAGGTCATCGCCGACCTCCCCGCTGGCGTTTACAGCGTGAAGATTGGCTTCGGCGAGCGCCAGAGTGACGTCTCCTCGCTCGACGGCATCAACGCCTTCGTGGCCCAGGGCAATGACACCGTGCGCGTGCAGGCCCCGATCATCGGACAGACCTTCCCCTACGCCAACATGTACATGGGCACCTACACCGTCACCGACGGCACGCTGACCATTGGCGTGGAGGCCACCAACAACGCACACGTGTTCTTCAACAACGCTGAGATCTACATGGTCAACGCCGCTCCTGGCTTCGACTATGCCACGGGCATCAAGGGCGTGGCCGAGGACAACAACGCCGAGGTGCTCCGCACAGAGTACTATGACATGAGCGGACGCCGCGTGAACGGCAAGGCCAACGGCTTGCGCATCGAGAAGCAGGTGCTCACCAACGGCAAGGTCGTCGTGAAGAAGATTCTGAAATAAGCGAGATGACATGGGGAGTGCCTCGCGCCTCCCGACATCTTGACACACCCGAAACGGGCTGGGACGCGAATGGCGTTCCTGCCCGTTTTTTTGTTGGGCTTGCCAAGGTTCGTCAGGTCCAGAAGCACACGCTTGGAGAAGTGCTGCCCTGTGGACTAACAGGAAAAGTCCTGCACCCAGCAGCCAATCCAAAAAATTGGTAGAAATTTTTCGGTTTTGTATACATTAATAAATGGCTTCTGCCCTTTTCAAACTCATACTGGGTCAGGTGGGAAATAATAGTGCCGGACAGTCCTTC
>DAIOEQ010000004.1:21020-27361 GCA_036746215.1 Prevotella sp. | reverse complement strand
GTTCCTGCAAATTTTTAGGCAAGTTTATTTTGCAAAACCAAAAAAATCATGTTTTCCAAGGACATATCACTTTCTCATCTGTTTCTTTCCTTGCACTATCACCAGTCCTTTGTAATCGCGTGAGACACGTTGTCCAACCAAATTATAAACGACCTCCCGATCCTTGTCGTCATGATCAACCATCACTCCATGCCCAATGCCCGAAGCGATTCCCTGGTAAACGACATCATCCAGATAGGCCACATTACGCCGATACCAGTCCTTCACGTAGTTGGTCTCTTCGCTAAGATGTTGTTTCAAGGGCACCGGATTACCGTTCCACTTGTCATACTCTCGTCCCCAAGCTCCCGACCTTTCCAGCTGATCGGCGTAAGCATCAAGACGAGCATCAAGAGTTACTGGGGAGAGGATGTTTTCGCGAAGCTCCTTCCATCGGTCACTTACCAGGCTCTTGAACGCAGCCAGGTTGCCCTTCCAAAGTCTGCTAACCAGGGCGGTCGAATACAGAAGTCGGTCATAATCCATTATGTCAACATAATCGCCATTCCAGCGACCACCCAACGAATAGTCGAGATCCCACGGAGTGATCAGCATACGTTCGTTCTTCTGGATGTTGACCACACTCAAGTAAGCATTCTTGAAGAGGTTATCCCAAATGCCTTGCGACAAGAGGAAGACCACATAATCACGCAGATTGTCCATATAGAACCTCTGGGCAATGCCACTCAGAAATTGTTGGTCTGTGGTCTTGGCGCAATAGTCGACGAACCGCATCAGGGGTCCGTAGGAGGTTTCGCTTGGCAACTCATCGGGATAAGCCAGTTCCCACCCGTTCCATTCCGCCTGTCCCATGTCTGCCGGCTCATAGCCATTCAGCATGGTGGCCGAGGTCCACGCGTTGCCTTTATAGAGCACACCTCTAACCGTCGAATCGCCCTGTGCGCTCACTTTCGTCTTCTTGAGTCCTAACAATTTGCGATTGACTTTGTCGGTTAGGCAATACAAGCCATGGTACTGGCCATTGACAAACAGCTCCACAAACAAGCCGACGGTGCCATTGCGTTGGTTGAAATCAGTCTGGTAGGGCACGCGCGACATGTCATTCCACACATCGAAGTTCACGCGGTTACGCATGCGCGTGCGGTCGATGGCCATTGCATCGAGCACCCAAGTGTCATCGTTTCGCAATCCCAGCAGGTCGACATCAAGCTCTTGCTGGCGGGAATCGAGCAATTTGATGGTGAAAGACTTCTTCTCGAAGCCTATGGAAGAGCTGCCGCGATACTTCACCTTGCAGCGAAAGGGCGTAAAGACTTTTCCATCCATGCGTCTCATGGGGTCGCAAACCTCCATGGAGGCTAAAGTGTATGCGGGTTTCGACACTTTACTGATGTCCACCACCAGATTGATTAGGGGCAACGAATGTTCGTTGACCTGCAATTTCAGTTGATCGTAGTCCGTAGCCGTGCCCGCTTGAACACTAATTGCGCACAAGCAGAGCCAACACTTCAAGACGAATTGGCAACAATGATATCCCATGTCCATTCGATTTAAATCGTTTCGCCAAAACATTGTTATATTTGCTTGAGTGTAAAATTAAAGGATATAATCCGAAAAGCGCAGAAACCCCATACGATGTTAACAATATTTATGTTCTGTAAGAGATTCTACACATAAAAGTATTGACAACCCCTGCCGATTACGAATGGAAGGAAGATGCTGGTTAAACTATGACTTTCGCTCAAGTCCCTTGCGGCGCACCACCCAAATCTCCACAGAATTGATGATGTTCTGCCAAAGGATGTAGCATCCTGGTCCCACTGAGCTCAACGGATTGAGAAAAGCCGTGGAGATCCAGATGGCGAAAGCCGTGTTTTTCTGTCCCAAGCTCTGTCCCGCCTCAACAGTCTTGTCAAAATAATGGCCTATAAACCGTCCTGTGGCAAACTGTATGACGCACAAGACCAGCCCCATGAAGGCTATCGAGATGAGAAACCAGGAGGATGTCTCATGCCAAGCCTCAGCGATGTTCATGGCTGTAGTGCCCGTCACGACGACCAGTGAGCCTCCCCAAAGATAATAACTCAAGTCGGGAATGGTGACGATGCGGTGGCACAAGCGCGGAAAGGCGTGCTTTGTGACAAACGCCAAGAACATGGGCAACAGCAAAACGGCGCTCACCTTCCACAAGATCTGTAGAAAAAGGGCGAAGAAGTTCATGCTGACGGCAGCGGCGGCATGAGGCAGCAACGGGAAACAGGTGGGGATGAGCAGAGCCGACACGAAGTTGGAGAGGAAGGTGTAAGTGGTCATCTCTTCCAGGTTGCCGCCGAGCTTGGCCGTCACCACTGGCGCGGCGGCCGCGCAAGGCCCTATAACGCACACCAGGATGGCCTCAACCATGACAAGGGGCGCTCCGGAAAGGCCCAAGACAACCGTGGCGCCCGTCAATATCAACACGAAGGCCACTTGCTGCACGCAGACCCACAGATGCCACTTGACTGGCAAGAGCTTGCGGAAATCAATTTTGCAAAAGGTGACATAGAGAATGAGAAACATGAAGTCGGGCATCACATGGTCGTTGTAGGGTGCGTACCATTCGCCGACGGGCTTCAAGAAAGGGACCAAACTGAAAAGGACATAAACCACGACACCCGTGAAGATGGCGACAGGCAAAGTCCAGTTTTTCAAGAAATCAAGCAACGCTTTCATGGCCCATCCTCCTCATTTCACCGACCCGTTGCTACCGAGGGTCAGCACATTGGCCTTCAGCTGATGGTTGGCATGGTCGAAGAACACGCCCGGATTGATGGCGCGGTTCTTAAATCTCAATTCAAAATGTAAGTGTGGCGTGGTGGCCCGTCCCGTCTGCCCAGTGTAGCCAATGACCTGGCCGGCTTTCACCTTCTGGCCTTTTGTCACAAGATTCTTAGACTGATGACTGTAACAGGTGGAGAAACCATAAGCATGACGGATGACGATGTAGTTGCCATAGGCGAAGTAAGGTCCAGACTGCACCACCACCCCATCGAAGGCGGCCAGCACCTCATCGTTGGGCTTCGTCTTGATGTCCACGCCCGAGTGGGTCTTGCCGCCGCGCCTCCCGTAAGGGCTGATGACGCGCGCGTCGGGCAGCGGATACGACCAGTGTTCCTTTTCCATCTTGCTTAGGTCAAGTTTCAGCGTGGCATTCTTCAGGAAAGGGTCCTCGTCCACATCGTCGGGA
Source organism: Prevotella sp. (assembly GCA_036746215.1). Taxonomy (GTDB): domain Bacteria; phylum Bacteroidota; class Bacteroidia; order Bacteroidales; family Bacteroidaceae; genus Prevotella. The sequence continues at coordinate 24,135 of DAIOEQ010000004.1, read as the reverse complement.
TCAAGGGTCACCTTCTTCTGCTTCTCCTCCTTCACGACCGTGAGCGCCACTCGGTTTCCGTTCTTGCGAAACATCACCACCTGCCGGCGCAGCCTGTGGCTTTTGGGCTCCAGGATGGTTTCCGGGTTGATCCAGCACCCGTTGACCAGGATGGCAAAGAGACAAGCCGTCTTCGCTCCGTCTCCTCCCACAATGGCGATGGTCTGTCCAGCCTTGACGCGTTGGCCCACCTTCACGAGGTTTTGGGCGTTTTGGCCATATGCCGTCTCCAGTCCGTTATCATGCCGGATGACTATCAGGTTGCCATACTGCTCAGACTTGCGTGACAGGCGCACGGTGCCTGCGAACATAGCCTTCACCGCGTCTCCTTTCGACGTGGCAATCTCCAGGGCTTGCCCACCCTTGAGTTCCGACTTGCCGACCGGCAGGGGGAAAGAATACTCGTCGTCCTTCAAGGCGGCAAAATTGACTTCGAAAGCGTCACTGTGCGCGAACAGTCCTGGCGTCGGCACACTGATGACCGTCTGCTCGGTGTTGGAAAAATGACGCTGGGCATGAAGACTTGTGCTTGCCAAAAGGGCAAGCACGAATGATAGGAATATATTGTTGTGTAGTCTCTTCATGATGGGATATAAAGACAATGTAGAGACTGGGGGCGCCCCGTCGCGGTCAATGCAGGATGATGCCTGTGAAGATGCGCCCGGAAGCCGTGCCCAGTCGTCGGGCTGAGAAATAGTCGTCCACTCGGTCAAACGTGCAAATGCCCGAGACAAGTATGTTTTCAGACTGCACGCCCGCCTCTTGCAGCTGCAACTGATTGCACAGGGGCAAGTCGATGTGCCACTTGGCATATCGTTTGGCGATGCGTTTCATGTCGAAGTGGGCCTCCTCAAAACGATCGTAGACCTCTTGGCCCACTTCAAAATTGGCGAGGGAAATGCCCGGTCCGATGACCGCGCGGACATCTTGCGCCACAGTCCCATAGTTGTCGGCCATCGTTTGCAAAGTTTTGCCGACGACGCGCTGCACGGTGCCGCGCCAACCCGCATGGACAGCGGCCACAGCCTGGTGGATGGGGTCATGGAGCAACACGGGGATGCAATCGGCGGTGGACACGCCGATGCACACGCCAGGAAGCCGCGTCACCAAGGCGTCATAACCCTCAACCGCTTCCTTGCGCTCAGCCTCTGGGCGCGTGAGAAGGTCTTCCGTGACGGTGAGACACCGGTCACCATGCACTTGGTGGGCAAAGACGATGTTGCCGTCGTCCACCCCGAGTGTCTGGGCCAAAGCCTTGCGATTGGCCGACACGGCCTCAGGATCGTCGCCACAATAGGGATTGATGTTGAAGTCCGCATAGCTTCCCCGCCCCACCCCACCATGGCGTGTTGTGGAAAAGGCCGTGACGCTGCCGGCCAAAGGGTAAGGGGTGATGATAGGATGAAGATTCATTACTCGTCGTCGTCAACCTCATCGAGGTCAAGGTCATCAAGGTCGTCGTCAAGGTCGTCAAGGTCGAAGACCTCTATCTCGTCGGCTCCCTCCTCATGCATTTCCTCCTTGAAGCGCGTCATGTCCTTGTCACGGTGCACCAAGGTGTCCTCGGCAGTAATGTCTTGCAGCTTGTTGCTCTCGTTGTTGAGTTCTTCCCAGAGCACATCCTTCAGTTCGTCGAGGCCCAGGCCGCTGACCGAAGAGATGAACACCACAGGCAAATCGGTGGGCAACGTCTCCTGCAACATGCTGATGAGCTCCTCATCGAGCAGGTCGCTCTTGGTGACGGCGAGCACACGGTGCTTGTCGAGCATGTCGGGGTTGAACTTCTCCAGCTCTCCCAGCAGCACCTCGTAATCGTGTTTGATGTCATCGGTGTCGCCCGGCACCATGAAGAGCAACAGCGAGTTGCGCTCGATGTGCCGGAGAAAACGCAGTCCGAGGCCCTTGCCCTCGCTGGCTCCCTCGATGATACCCGGGATGTCGGCCATGACAAACGACTTGCCATCGCGGTAGGGCACAATGCCGAGAGACGGCTCCAACGTGGTGAAAGGATAATTGGCAATCTTGGGTCGCGCGCTCGACAGGGCCGAGAGCAACGTGGATTTGCCCGCGTTGGGGAAGCCCACCAGGCCCACGTCCGCCAAAAGCTTCAGCTCGAGGATGACGGTCATCTCCTGCAGCGGCTCGCCCGGTTGCGCGAAGCGAGGCGTCTGGCGGGTGGCCGTGCGGAACTGATAGTTGCCGAGTCCGCCCCGGCCGCCTTTCAGCAGCACGACCTCCTGTCCGTCATAAGTGACATCGCAGACATACTTGCCCGTCTCGGCGTCATACACCACCGTGCCGCAGGGCACGTCGATGTAGGCGTTCTTGCCGTTGGTGCCGTGACACTTGTCTCGTCCGCCATTGCCTCCGTGCTCCGCAAAGATATGCTTTTGGTACTTGAGGTGCAACAGTGTCCAATAGTTGTGGTTGCCGCGGAGGATGACGCTGCCGCCATTGCCCCCGTCGCCCCCGTCGGGACCGCCGTTGGGCTGGTACTTCACGTGGCGAAGGTGCATGGATCCCCTGCCGCCCTTTCCCGAGCGACAGACGATACGCACATAGTCTACGAAGTTGGATTCCATATCAAATTGATTGTCGGGGTGTCAGTGTTTCTTATTACAAGGAGTCGATGATGTCGCAGACGTCGCCGAAGATGCGGTCGATCTCACCCAGGCCGTCGACGCCGTGGAAGAGGCCTTCCTTCTTGTACCAGTCGCAAAGCGGCTGTGTCTGCGTGTGGTAAACGTTGAGGCGCTTCTTGATGGTCTCCTCGTTGTCGTCGCTACGTCCGCTCACCTTGCCGCGCAGGACAAGACGCGTCACCAGTTCCTCGTCGGGCACGTGGAGCTCGATCATGGCGGCCACCTTGTGTCCGCGCTCGGCCAGCATGGCCTTCAGCGCCTCAGCCTGCGGGATGGTGCGGGGGAAGCCGTCGAAGATAACGCCCTTGTGGTCCTTGCCAAAGCTGTCGTAGACATCGGCCAGGATGCCCACCATCAGCTCGTCGGGGATGAGCTTTCCCTCGTCGATATATCCCTTGGCGGTCTTGCCGAGCTCCGTGCCACGCTTGATTTGG
>DAIOEQ010000004.1:15914-21002 GCA_036746215.1 Prevotella sp. | reverse complement strand
CACGCAGCACATCGCCTGTCGAGATATGCTTAAATCCGTACTTCTCAATGAGCTTGTCGCTCTGTGTGCCCTTGCCTGAGCCCGGGGCACCAAAAATAACAATGTTCTTCATTTTTATTCCACTATCGTGTAAATGTCTCTCAAATTGCGTCCTTGCTGATCATAGTCAAGACCGTAGCCGACGATGAAGTCGTTGGGGATTTCCATGGCGGCGTACTCGATGTTGAGCGGCACCTGCAGTTTGCCGGGCTTGACCAGCATCGTGCAGATGTGGAGGCTCTCGGGGTCGCGCGTGCCGAGCTGCTCCAGCATGCGCTTCATGGTGAATCCCGTGTCGACGATGTCCTCCACGATGACCACCGTGCGCCCCTTCAGCTCTTCGTTGATGCCAATCACCTCCTTGATCTTGCCCGTGGAAGTGGTGCCCTGGTAGGAGGCCAATTTCACAAACGAGATTTCACAGGGGATGGTGATCATTCGCATCAGGTCGGCGGCGAACATAAACGAACCGTTCAACACGGCCAGGAAAAGAGGATTCTTGTCCTTCATATCCTCGTTCAACTTGTCTGCGACGGCTTTCACGCGTTGCAGGATCTCGGCCTCTGGGATAAACGTGCGAAACGTCTTATCCTTCACTTTAACTATGCTCATGTGGCTAATTACTAAAAAATGTGATGCAAAATTACGAAAATCTATTGAGAACGGCAAACCGCAACTCAAAAAGAACACGAACTTTCATGATTATTGTTCTCTATCGTCGCGGCAAGTACTACCCTCTCCCTTGTGCGCGCTTTGCGCCACGGCGACGTCACTCACAAAGGAGCAGAGGCGCAAATTGCAATAAAGCCCCCTAAAAAAGGTAGAAATCCTTTTGATATTCCACGTGTTTCCACTAACTTTGCAGTGATATGAAGATTTTCACTGCTGCTCAAATTCATGAGCTTGACAACTATACCATCACCCATGAGCCTGTCAAGTCGATTGACTTGATGGAGCGCGCCGCCAAGGCCATCACACGGGCCATCATGGACGAATGGACCGACCGCACGCCCGTGGTGGTCTTCGCAGGCCCCGGCAACAACGGCGGGGACGCCCTCGCCGTGGCCAGGCTCCTGGCGGAGGAAAACTACAAGGTAAGCGTTTACCTGTTCAACATCCACGACAAGCTGTCGGACGACTGCGCAACCAACAAGCAGCGTCTCATCGACGGCAAGCGCCTGGACCATTTCACCGAGGTGACACTCAACTTCGACCCGCCCGAGCTCACCGGCGACATGCTGGTGGTCGACGGATTGTTCGGGTCGGGGCTCAACAAGCCCCTCATGGGCGGATTCGCCTCCCTGGTGAAATATATCAACCAGTGTCCGGTGAAGGTGGTGAGCATCGACATCCCGTCAGGACTGATGTGCGAGGACAACACCTACAACATCCACTCCAACATCATCCGGGCGGACCTCACGCTCACCCTGCAACAGAAGAAGCTGGCGATGATGCTGGCCGACTGCCAGAAATACATCGGGCGGCTACGCGTGCTCGATATCCGGTTGAGCCCCGAGTTTATTGAGAAGACGGAGTGCAACAGCAGCATCCTGGAGGAACAGGACGTGCGCGAGATGATGCGCCCGCGCGACGACTTCGCCCACAAGGGTTCCATGGGCAGCGCCCTCATCGTGGCCGGCAGCTACGGCATGGCCGGGGCGGCGGTGCTCGCCACAAAGGCTTGTCTCCGCAGCGGTGTGGGAAAGGTGACCGTGCACACGCCCAAGCGCAACTACCTGGTCTTGCAGACAGCGGTGCCCGAGGCCGTGCTGCAGATGGACCACGAGGAGACCTACTTCTCGGAGAGTGTCGACAGCACCGACTACGACGCGCTGGGCATCGGGCCGGGCATCGGGCAAATAGAGAATACGGCCATCGCACTCATCGGGCAGATACGCCGCACGACATGCCCCATCGTGGTCGACGCCGACGCGCTCAACATCCTGGCCAACCACCAGGCATGGATGCAACAGCTCCCGCCGGGCATCATCATGACGCCCCACCCCAAGGAGTTTGACCGCATGGCAGGCAGTGCCAGCGCCAACGACTACGAGCGTCTCATCCGCGCCCAGCAGATGGCGGAGCACATCAAGGGCTACATCCTCCTGAAGGGACACTACTCGGCGCTCTGCATGCCCGACGGCCACATCGTCTTCAACAGCACGGGCAACAGCGGCATGGCCACGGCGGGCAGCGGAGACGTGCTCACCGGCATCCTCACCGCCCTTCTGGCAAGAGGATACAGCAAGGCGGAAGCCAGCCAAACGGCCATGTACCTGCATGGGCTGGCGGGCGACCTGGCGGCCAAGGAGGTCGGCAAGGAAAGCCTGGTGGCAAGCGATATCATCCGATTCCTGCCCAAGGCATTTCTCAAGCTGGAGGACTGACTGCATACAGAGCTACGACGCGACACTTCTATCCATACCACAATCCATAAAAACAAAGCATCCAAAAGACGATGAACATCAAAGGACTTCTGTTACTGTTACTGCCCATCGGCGTCAGCGCGCAGTCTGTCGAAGGCACCGACTACTACCTGCCGAAGACCGCCTTGCGCTTCACCGTGAAGGTGGAAAAGACCCAATACAAGCCAGGCAGGCTGGCTCCCTACGCCCACCGTTTCCTGCGCACTGACGTGAAGCAGGAAGCCACGACCACTTACCGCCTGCTCGGCATCGACATGGCGCCATACGCTGTGCCCGACACGAGCCGACACTTCACGCTCATCACCGACAAGAAGCACAGCGTGAACAAGGTGTGCCGTGCCGACAACGGCCAACTGCTCGCCATCAACGCCGACGCCACGGTGTCGCCAGTGCCCGCGCCAAAATTCACGCCAGGGCAGAAACCCGCGTTGCCCACCCCCCAAGACTACATGACCGAGGACATCCTCAACGCGGGCAGCAACGCCAAGATGGCCGAACTGACCGCACAGGAAATCTATGACATTCGCGACAGCCGCAACCAGCTCAACCGCGGCGAGGCCGACTTCATGCCCAAGGACGGCACGCAGATGGCCATCATGCTCGGCAACCTCGACAAGCAGGAGGGTGCGCTCACGCAGCTCTTCACGGGAACCACCACACGAGACACCACCTGGACCAACATCGACTTCGTGCCCACAAAGGAGGGCCAACAGGTGTTGTTCCGCCTGTCGCAGTGGCTCGGACTGGTAGACGCCGACGACCTATCGGGCGAGCCCTACCTCGTGACCGTCACCGACAAGCATACGGTGGCACAGCCGCAACCGGCCCCGGAAGGACAGAAAGAGGACAAGAACGACATTGGACTGCGTGTCTGCCAGCCCAGCAAAATCAAAATAACAATCGCCCACAACCAGCAGGTCATCGGCAGCTACGAGGTCTCCGCGCCGCAGTTTGGCACCGTCGAGTCGCTCAGCGGCGAGCTCTTCGGCAAGAAGCAATCGGCCAAGCTCATCCTCAACCCGCTCACGGGTAGCGTGAAAAGCATAGAGGCCGTGACCAACGACTGACATTCGCACAACACATTTCTAATGGGGAGTCTCCACGAGGGGGCTCCCCTTTTTCTTTTGCGCCGTCACAAGACGAAGGGAAGGGGAAACGCTCAGCGCTTCCACTTACAAAGATGACATCTTTTCAAGTCTTGATTTTTGAGCAAAAAGTTTATCCGCCATTTCAGCTGAAATAGCGCGCAAAAACATCGCCGGGAAGACATAAGGCCTACCTCTTTTGCCCGTTTACTGGAAGAAAACATCCCATCGACTCGTAATAGCTGCCTTATCGAGACGCGATAGCCGCTCTATCGAACCTCAAAGCGGCAGCTATCATGTGTCGATTCTTGACTTATCGTGATGAAAAGAGTTTACGATCAAAAGTAAATACAAAAAGTTGAAAATATAAAGTGCTAATTGACAGTGAATTGCAAAATCATTCCGTTTTTCGCTTATTTTCGCCTAAAGGATGCTCATTGACAAGAAACGCAAGTTTCCGCATGTAGTTTGTCAAAGCATTTGGTGTGACAAAAGAAAAAGCCACTCCTACTCTTCTTGAATAGGAATGGCTTGTATGAATTGGGCTTAGCTTTCACGCGGAAGGCTCAGCCTCACTTGTCTGTCGGATGGGACCGAAGCTCTTAGTCGCAGTTGGCCAGCTTGTGGTCTGAACCGAGCACGTCCTTGATCTTCTCCTCGTACATCTCGGTCATGTAAGCGCGAGCGACCTTGCCATACTGGCGAGGATCGAAGTACTCAGGATGCTCAGCCAATGTCTCACGCACACCAGCGGTGTAAGCCAGACGAGAGTCGGAGTCGATGTTGATCTTGCAGACGGCGCTCTTTGAAGCCTCGCGGAGCTGATCCTCGGGGATACCAACAGCGTCGGGCAGGTTGCCACCGAACTTGTTGATGATGTCGACATACTTCTGGGGAACAGAAGATGATCCGTGGAGCACGATGGGGAAGCCAGGGAGCTTCTTCTCGATCTCATGCAGCACGTCGAAAGCCAATGGAGGAGGAACCAGACGGCCTGTCTTCGGGTCGCGTGTGCACTGCTCGGGCTTGAACTTGTAAGCGCCGTGGCTTGTGCCGATAGAGATGGCGAGGCTGTCGCAACCAGAACGCTGGCTGAAGTCGATGACCTCCTCAGGCTTGGTGTAGTGGCTCACCTCAGAGGCGACCTCATCCTCAACGCCTGCGAGCACACCCAGCTCAGCCTCAACGGTGACGTCGAACTGGTGAGCATACTCCACACACTTGCGGGTCAGCTCGATATTCTCCTCATAGGGCTTGCTTGAACCGTCGATCATGACGCTTGAGAAGCCGAGGTCAACGCAGTCCTTGACCAGCTCGAAAGTGTCTCCGTGGTCGAGGTGCAGGGCAATCTCGGGATGGTGGCAGCCAAGGCTCTTGGCATACTCGACAGCGCCCTGTGCCAGATAGCGCAGCAGCGTGGGGTCAGCATAGTTGCGGGCACCCTTGGAAACCTGCAGGATCACCGGGCTGCGAAGCTCAGAGCTGGCCTTGATGATGGCCTGAAGCTGCTCGAGGTTGTTGAAGTTGAATGCAGGGAT
>DAIOEQ010000004.1:13387-15904 GCA_036746215.1 Prevotella sp. | reverse complement strand
GACCCAGTTCTTTATAATTTACTGCCATTTTATGAAAATGTTTAAAAATGAATAGTATTCTCTTTTTATCCAATTGCAAAAGTAGCATTAAATTTCTTTCCCCACAAACGCAGAGGCATTTTTTTAACGTTACATAATCATTATAAAGCAATATTTTCCTTTACGGAAAAAGCGCCATGACTATTTTGCAACCTTTATTTTGCATTCAGACAAGGAGCCTTCCGCCTCATTCCTTTCGTTCTTTCATGTTGATGATGATGGTGATAACGACTTCGCCACTATACCCGTTGCCCTTGTAGCGTAGGGTGTAAATGCGGTTTTGCCTGTCACCAGGGACGGTGACGATCATCGTGGTGTAACCGTCGGAGGAGCTTGTCACCACGTCTTTCTGCCGGGCGGCCTCCTCCTTGAACGTGCTGACAAATTGCCGGCTCTGCGTGCCATTGGCCGTGAGTCGTTTCACCACTTTCTCCACCTTGCGGGTCTTGGGGTTGCGCTTTACCGCTGTGACAAAGGAGGAGCCTCCCATGGTGGAGAAACGCTCCACCATGCGGTCAATGCTGTTTTGAGCGGTTGCCACAACGCTGACAAGCAGCATGAGCGGCACGAGCAAATATCTTCTGGGCATAAGTTCATTCGTTTAAGAGACGTTCCATTTCTTTTCTCTGGCTGGCAGGCACGCTTTGCAGCACCTCCCGCTCTGCGTCGCTGATGACCTGCTGGCTCTGCGCGTGGGTCTCAATGCGGTGGGCATCGGCCAACAGCGCGCCCACATCATCCTTGATCTTGACCAAGTTGTCCGTGCGTTTCCCGTTCACAATCATGTAGCTGCCGCCATAGGTCTGGGCCAGCAACTGGTTGTCGAGTCTCAGCTGCAGCCACGCGCCACTCACGACAAATGCGACCACGACAGCCGCGGCGGCAGCCCACCGCAACAGGGGGAGACGGCGGTGAAGGGGCTTCTCGGTGACGGGAAGGGTGGCCATGTCGCGGAAGAAATCGGCATAGGGCTCCAACTCGGGAGAAACAGCGCCTGCCTGGAAAAGGCGGCAGAGCAGTTGTTCCTCCTCGACTGTCGTCTCTCCGTCGAGAAATCGGTTGATCAGTTCTTGCGTGCTCATGATTGGGAATGGATGTTATGGTATTGTTGCAGCAGGGTGCGGCGCGCGCGGCTCACCATCTGTCGGGCCGCCACCACGGAGATGCCTGTCAAGCGGGAGATGTCTTCGTAGGACATGCCATCGGCATGACGCAGGCGAAAGACGGTCTGCCAGTCGTCGGGCAGACGGGAGATGAGCTGTGCGATGCGGTCATAGCGCGGGTCCACATTCGCCTCAGGGCTCACGGCGAATGCCAGGCCCTCGATAGACTCGTGGGGACGGATGTGGCGCAGGCGGTCGATGGCCAGGTTGCGGGTGAGCACCTTGGCCAGGTTCTGGATGTCGGGCTGCAGGTGATCGCTCATCTTCCACAGGCGGACGAGCACATCCTGCACCACGTCTTCCGCCTCGGCAGGGTCACGCAGATAGCGGCGCGCCGTGGCCAGCATGCCACTGCGCAAGGCCGCCGCCACCTGTTCGAACTGCGTCTCGTCCATCGGCCTGTGACCGTCGGGTTAGTATTGGTTCAGGTGACTGGTGTCGATGGAGGCCATGCCATTGTTGTCAATGTTGGTCTTGTCGGCTTGTCCCTTGAGCTTCAGGGTCGCCTGCCCACTGTTCTTGGCCTTCACTTCGTCGCAATCGAGGTCGACGGTAGTCGTTCCCACGCCACTGTTGTGGATGTCGGCCACCTTACCCTTAAACTTGATGTTGCTGTTCGACACGCCGGATGTATTGACGTAGATCTTGTCGCCCTCGACCGAAGTGTTGACATCGCCCACACCAGAGATGCTGATATGGGTGTCGTCACACTTCAATTGGTCGACCTGGAAATTGGATACACCCGACACCTTGAGGTCAAATTGCTTCGTCTCAAGCGACTTGGCCTTGAACGTTCCCACGCCGCTCACTTTCAAGGCCGACAACTTCGGTGCCGTGATATAAAGGTCACAGCCTCCGTTGACATAATTACGCTCCGTGCCAGAGCTCTTCACATAGAGGCACCCGTCATCCACCACAAGCTTCAGACGGTTGAGATCGGTTGCGTTTCCGCGTGCTTCGACCGAACGCTTGCCACCCTGGACGAAATGGATGGTGGAAACGCCTGACAGGTCGATCTTGTAGAACGAGCCGAGGTTATAAGTGCGCGTCGTCCGCGCGTCGGCATCATAGGTGAATGTCTTGGCATTCGCGCGCTGGGTGCTGCAGGAGCTGGAGCCCAAGGTGAGCAAGGTCGCCAGGGCCAAAAGTAGGATGTTCTGCTTGTTCATACGTTTGTTTTTGATGAATGTTCTGCCTTTAGTACGATAAAGCCAGCCCGTTTGTGACAAGAAAAAGAGAAAAATAACAAAAAAAGTTTCAGAAGACCTTATTGGCTCTCCCCTCTCCCCAACGCATGAGGCCGCACCTTGACGGG
>DAIOEQ010000004.1:12942-13377 GCA_036746215.1 Prevotella sp. | reverse complement strand
CAATCCCAAGGATTTCTGGGCTTCGGCTTCGCCATGCCGCTGTTGAACTTGTATGACAGGTGAAGCATGGCGTAACGCGGCAGGCCGTTGTTCCAAGTCTCGGTGCGTCCCTGTGAGTTGAGCGTGATATTGGTGTTCTTCAACTGGCCAAGGATGTCGAAGGCGTCAAGCGACAGGGTGAGACGTTTCTTGAAGAAGCCACGGGTGAGACGCGCGTTCCACACCCACTCGCTGGTGTTCATCTGGTCGTCATTGTAACCGCGACGGTTATAGGAAGTGAGGTCAGTCGACAGTTCAAAGCTCCAGGGCAGGTGCACCATGCCCGAGAAGCGGAAGTTGTAGTTCCATGCCGACACCTTGGTGAAATCTTCGCGGTCGCTGAAACCGGGGAAACGGGGACTGGGAAGAGAGAAGATCGTGATGCTGGTAACATCC
>DAIOEQ010000004.1:231-12932 GCA_036746215.1 Prevotella sp. | reverse complement strand
GCCGGTAAGTCACCGAGGGCGAGAGGTTCAAGCGCAATCCGTCACCCAGCTGGTAGGTCAAGCCCACCATGCCATTGGCCGTCGTGTTGTGCACGTCGCTCCGCGTGTTGGCCATACCCTGCACCGTGGTGAGGTCCACGCTGTTGTCATAATTGGCGTACAGGAGGGCTTCAAGGGTGAGATGTTTCTTCTTGTCCACCGCACGCTGGACGAAAGCGTTTCCACCCACCGACCAATTGCCATTGATGTTGCGCGGCTGGCTGGTTGTCACGCCCGTCTGCTTGTCATAGGTCACGGCCGTGGCGAGGGCGTTGCGCGTGACGCTGTAGTTGGCGCTCAGCGACAGGAGCGACTGCTCGCGCATCCGGAACTTGCCCCAACGGGCCGAGACGCTATGGGTGCGGGCGTTCTTCAGGTCAGCGTTGCCGAGCGTCACATAGAGCGGGTTGGCATCGTCGCGGATGTCGAGCATCGAGGTCATGCCAGGTTGCGACTCCGAGGTGCGATAGTTGAATGAGGCAAAGACGTTGCCCGTGGAGTCGTTGAACTGGTACATCATGCCCACATTGGGTTGGAAGAGCACATCGTGACGCGACGTGTTGTAGCTACGTTGGCGGTAATAGCTCAAGTTATCGTACTTGAACGACAGGCCGAGGTCGCCGTGCACCATCCAGCGCGGGCGCTGCACACCGTCTCCCGTGTTGAACATCATCATGAGGCCGGCGTCCTGTGTGCGCGTCATCTGGTCGCTCCAATAACTGTTGTTGCCGTCCTTCACGCTGAGAAGGGCCTCGCGCGTGGAAGGCAGCACGCCCATGCCATAGGAGATGGAGTCGTAATCGGCCAACTGGTCAAGGCGGTAGAGGTCGTATGTCTGTGAGTTGTAACTCTGCTTGTATGCATAACTGGGGCGCACATAGAGGTTGCGCACGCCAGCGGAGTCGTTGATGAGGAAGTGGGTGTACTCGGCCGTCACGCTGTAATCGTAGCTCTTGTTGGGCGACTGCGAGAACTGGTTTCGGTCATCCTTCTTGCCCGTTGACAGGTAGTCGATGCGGTTGAGCGCAAAGCGGTCGTTGGTCCCATGCCCGTAATTGGCGTTGGCCTCCAGGTTGATGTTGTCCATTTCCCAAAAATTCTCGCCGGTGCCCAACTTGAACCGATAGTTGAAGAAGCCTGTGAAATCGGTCGATTCGCCTTGGTACTTGCTGTTGTTCCTCACACGGTTGATGACCGTCTGCATCAACGCGCGATCGGCATTGGGACTGAAAATGCTGTCGAGGGCCGACATGCCCCAGGGCTTTTGGTCGAACCGCCCGCTCAAGCTGTTGCCCCATCCCTTGTTGTGCGTATGCGTGGCGTCAGCATAACCATATATCATGGTGCGCTTGAACATCCGTGAGAACTCGTGGCGGGTAAACAGCGTGAAGTTCTTCGAGCGATTGGCGTTGGTGCTCAAGTTATAATAGTCGCCACCCGCGAGGAAGGTCTGCTCATTGGTCCGCGACACGTTGTCGTTGTCTGTGGCGGTGTAAGAGTTGCTAGTCTTGTAGTAGTCGTCTTCTGTCTTGCCGTCATAGCGATAGTCCAGGCCAAACTGCTTGCGTGCGGAAAGGCCGCTGCCGGCATCGGGCAGGTCGCCCGTAACGTTATCTTGGCCCGGAACCCGATAGTTATTGACATTATTGACGTTGCCCGTCAGCGTGAGGCGCGACTTCTTGCCATAGAACATGGAGAACAGACGGGCTTGGTAACGGTCATTGGAGCCAAGAGCCAAGTCCACATTGCTGATGTTGCCATGCTTGTACTGCTTCTTCAGGTTGACATCGAGCACGAGGTCCTTGTCGCCCATATTGACACCCTGGAAACGACTCTCGCGCCCGGCCTTGTCGTAGACCTTGATTTTGTCGACGGTGTAGGCCGGCAGGTTTTCCAACGCCTTGGAGGCGTCGCCACTGAAAAAGTCGCGGCCATCGACAAGCAATGAGCTCACGGTCCGGCCGTTGACCTTGATCACTCCGTTCTCGAGCGTGGCACCCGGCATCTGCTTGACCAAAGCGTCAAGCATCGAACCCTCACTGAGGTTGAAGGCTGAGGCGTCATACACCACGGTGTCGCCCTTCATCACCATCTTGATTTTGGTGGCCTTCACCACCACCTCGCTGAGCTGGCGGGCATTCTCCTCGAGCACGATGTCTTCTATTTCCTGCTCGTTGGCGCGTGCGGCCATCTTCACGTCCACCTTTTTATATTGTGTCTTATAGCCCAACATGGACACACGCAACAGGTAACTTGTGTTGTTGTCCACATCCAGCTCATACACCCATCGCTTCCATCCCCACACTTCCATTTCCTTGGTTTGGGTGACACGGATGACAGAACTGTCCTTCACCGACAGCAACTCTACCGTAGCGCCTTCCAAGTCGCGGTGGTCCGTGTCAACGACACGTCCTGTGATATGCCGGGCCTGGATGGTCGTGGCAGTCATCAGTAAGAATACCAAGAAAATAAGTTTGCGTAACATGATTGTGACTGATCGTTTAAATGTAGGTTTTACAATTTTTGACAAAGATATACAAATATGCAGACAACGGCTTAGTCGTCAACACTTTTTAACCCTCTGCCCAATAATTTAACATTCCACTAAGCGGGCGTCACGACATCTGCCTGCTGCTTCTGCCACAACCGACACAGCCGGTTTGATAGACAAGAAGGAAGCTATCCAGCAGAACATGAAGAGAAAAACAACACGCATCGCTTGGCAGTTAAACAAAAAAGTTGTTACTTTGCATCCTCGTAACATAATAGGCAATGAAAGTATTCACATCAATTGTTGACCTTCAAAACGAACTCTTCCAGGTTCGCCACGAAGGAAAAAAGGTTGGCCTGGTGCCAACCATGGGCGCCCTTCACGAGGGGCACGCCTCACTCATCAAGCAAAGCGTCAAGGATAACGAAGCCACCGTGGTGTCCGTTTTCCTCAATCCCACACAGTTTAACGACAAAGGCGACTTGGAGCGTTACCCGCGCACACTCGACGCAGACTGCAAGCTCTGCGAGGAGTGTGGGGCGCAATATGTATTCGCCCCCTCGGTGAAAGAAATGTATCCCACTCCCGACACCCGTCACTTCGAATTCCCGCCCCAGTCAACTGTCATGGAAGGTGCAAAACGCCCAGGACATTTCAACGGCGTGTGCCAGGTCGTGAGCCGTCTCTTCTACATCGTGAAACCCGACCGCGCCTACTTCGGCGAGAAAGACTGGCAGCAAATCGCCGTGGTGAAACGTCTCGTCAGCTACATTGGTTACGACAAGAAAACCAAAATCGTGGAATGCCCCATCATCCGTGACGCAGACGGCCTGGCCAAGAGCTCACGAAACACGCTGCTCACACCCGACGAGCGTGCCATCGCCCCCCGTATCTACGAAGCGCTCAAGCAGAGCGTCGATTACGGCAAGAACCACTCCGTGAAGGAAACACATGACAAGGTGGTAGCTGACATCAACGCCACAGAGGGACTGGAGGTGGAGTACTTTGAGATTGTCGACGGCAACACACTGCTCGACGTGGACAACTGGGAGGACAGTGATTACGTGGTCGGATGCATCACCGTGTACTGCGGCAAAACGCCCATACGCCTCATCGACCACATCTGTTATAAGTCGCCGAAAAAAGACATGGGTAAATAAACACTAAGAACATGCAAATACAAGTACTCAAAAGCAAGTTGCACTGCGTGACAGTCACCGATGCCAACTTGAAATATCTAGGCAGCATCACCATCGACGAGGATCTGATGGAAGCCGCAAACATGATTGCGGGCGAGAAAGTGCAAATCGTGGACAACAACAACGGGGAGCGCTTCGAGACATACATCATCAAAGGCGAGCGCGGCTCAGGTTGCATCTGCCTCAACGGCGCGGCTGCCCGGAAGGTGCAGATTGGCGACACCATCATCATTATCTCGTATGCGCTCATGGACTTCGAGGAGGCTAAGACATTCAAGCCGACCATCGTGTTCCCCAAAGAGGGCAACAAACTTTAGGAGAGGTATCTTATAGGACTCATCAAGGAAAAGCACACGCTATCAGGCGATGGCATCAACAAACAAGGCGAATGGGAAACATTTCCCATTCGCCTTGTTTGTTGACAATAGAGTGCTGAAAACATCAGCCATAAAGTTTCCGGCCTGCTTGGAATAGCTTGTTTGGGCTTCCGTCTAATAGCTCTCATCGGCATTGGGGAAGTTTCCCGTCTTCACCGCGTTGACATACGCCTGCACACCGTCAGCCATAGTTTGTCCCATGTCTGCAAAGCGACGCAAGAACTTAGGCTTGAAGCCCTGCGTCATGCCAAGGGCGTCCGCATAGACGAGGACCTGGCCGTCAGTGTCAGGACCGGCGCCGATGCCAATGGTAGCGGCCTTCACCTCACGGGTAACCTGGGCGGCAAGCTTGGCCGGCACCTTCTCAAGGGTAATGGCGAAGCATCCGGCATCAGAAAGGGCGTGAGCGTCAGAAAGGAGCTTGGCGGCTTCGTCCGTCTCCTTGGCGCGGAGACCATAGCCGCCAAACTTATGTATACTCTGCGGCGTAAGCCCTAAGTGGCCCTCCACAGGAATGCCTGCCGCTATGATGGCGCGGATGGTGTCGACTATCTCAACACCACCTTCCAGCTTCAAGGCATCTGCCCCAGTCTCCTTCATAATGCGGATGGCATTGCGCACCGCGTCCTCGCGGCTAACCTGGTAAGAGCCAAAAGGCATGTCGCACACCACAAGGCAGTGATGGCAAGCTCGTGCCACCCCACGGGCGTAAACAATCATCTCATCGACGGTGATGGGCAACGTGGTCTCATTGCCGGCCATCACATTGGAAGCGGAGTCGCCAACAAGGATGGAATCGATGCCGGCACGGTCAACTATACCTGCTGTGGTGAAGTCGTAGGATGTGAGCTGGGCTATCTTCTCACCTGCGGCTTTCATCTCTAAAATGGTCTGTGTGGTAATCTTTTTCTTGTCTGTTGTTAAATATCCCATTACTGATAACTGTTTTTACAGTGCAAAGATATATAAATATTTCGTAACTTTGCATGCCAAGAGCCAAGATACTTGGCCGAAAGCTTCATTAATAATATATTGTAAGGGATATATGCTAAAAGGAAAGAAGATTGTTTTAGGCATCACCGGATCCATCGCCGCCTACAAGGCTTGCCTCATCATCCGGGGCCTCATAAAGCGTGGAGCGGAAGTGCAAGTGGTCATCACGCCCTCTGGCAAGGAGTTTATCACGCCCATTACCCTGAGCGCGCTAACCCATAAGCCTGTCATCAGCGACTTTTTCTCACAACGAGACGGCACATGGAATTCGCATGTGGACCTCGGCTTGTGGGCTGACGCCATGCTCATAGCCCCATGCACCGCCAGCACATTGGCCAAGATGGCCAATGGCGTGGCCGATAACATGCTCATCACAACCTATCTGTCGATGAAAGCGCCTGTCTTCATCGCACCTGCCATGGACCTTGACATGTATCGGCATCCATCGACCCAGCGCAACCTGAACACCTTGCGCAGTTTCGGAAACCACATCGTGGAACCGACAAGCGGCTTCTTGGCGTCAGGACTGGAAGGAAAGGGACGCATGGAAGAGCCCGAGAATATCATTGCGACATTGGAGCGCGAGCTACAACAGGAACGCGAAACTGAAAGCTCGTACAGTGAGACGCTACCCACCCTCTCGGGCAAGCGCATCCTCATCACGGCAGGGCCTACCTATGAGAAGATAGACCCTGTGCGCTTCATCGGCAACTACTCGAGCGGGAAAATGGGCTTCGCGCTTGCGGAGGAATGCCATAGGCGCGGAGCGGAGGTGACATTGGTAGCAGGCCCCGTAGCCTTGCAATGCGATCCTGCCATTCGCCGTATCAACGTCGAGAGTAGCGAGGAAATGTTCAACGCCGCCACTGAGGCGTTCGACAAAGAAGACGCGGCCATTCTCTGCGCGGCGGTGGCCGACTTCAAACCCGCCCAAGCCAGTGACGTGAAAATCAAGCGCAAGGGCGACGGATTGCACATCGACCTTATCCCCACGCAGGACATTGCAGCCGCCTTGGGCAAGATGAAAACGAATCGGCAACGCATCGTGGCCTTTGCCTTGGAGACCAACAACGAGGAGAAGAACGCAGAGGAGAAACTCAAAAGAAAGAACGCCGACTTCATCGTGCTCAACTCGACTCGCATACCCGGCACCACCTTCAGAAGCGACGACAACCAAATCACCATCATATCGGCTAAAGGAAGAACACACTATCCCAAGAAAAGCAAAAGTGAAGTGGCATCAGACATCATCGACCAACTGGAGCCGTTACTGAGCGAAACCACAAACAACACACAACAATGAACATTTCCATTGGTATCGACGTGGGCATATCCACCACCAAGATCGTTGGCATCAGCAATGGCCAAGTCATATCGCCCGTTTGGATCAAAGCCACCGACCCCGTCACCTCTCTCTATGGCGCCTTCGGCAAGTTTCTCCACGACAACGCCATAAGCCTCAACGAGGTGGAGCGCGTCATGCTCACTGGCGTGGGGGCCGCCTACATTGACGGACCTATCTATGGCCTTCCCACACACAGGGTCGGTGAGTTTATGGCAGACGGGCTCGGCGCAGCCTTTGTTTCAGGAATCAGCCGCATGATTGTCGTTTCAATGGGAACTGGCACATCTCTGGTGTCGTACGACAACGGCAACATACGGCATATCGGCGGCATCGGCATTGGGGGCGGCACACTCAACGGCTTAAGCCGTTTGTTGCTACAAACCGACAACATCATGCAAATCACCGAGATGGCCCTCGACGGCGACGTGTCTAACATCAACCTCAACATCGGTGACATCTCGGCCCATCCCCTCCCTGGGCTTCCCATGGACGCCACAGCCAGCCTCTTTGCCAACGCACAGGGGAACGCGAGGCGCGAGGACATTGCGAAAGGGCTCATCTACATGGTGCTGCAAGCCATCGGATCGGCAACCATTCTAAGTTCGATCAACAGCGACATACGCGACTACGTGCTCATTGGGAACCTCTCAAGGCTACCCCAATGCAAGGAAATCTACCCCAAGCTCGACAAACTCTACAATGTTAGGTTTATCATTCCCGAAAGAAGCGAGTTCTGCACAGCCATCGGGGCGGCTCTGGACAGTCCCCAACCAACGACAACCGACAACTTATAACAGCGCAAATGAAGATTGTATTGATAGGTTCCGGCAACTTGGCCACCCATCTCGGGAAGGCCCTGAAAGATGCGGGACACGACATCAGCCAAGTGTACAGCAGGACATTGTCATCAGCCACCCTTTTGGCCAATGCCATTGGTTGCGGCGCCACAGACGACCTCACGCAATTGGACAACAATGCAGACGCGTATATCATCTCGGTCAAAGACTCCGCTTTAGCCCAAGTATGCGCAGCGGCTTGCAAGAATCAAGTGAAAGGAGTGTTTCTGCACACAGCAGGCTCTATGCCCATGGGGCTGTTTGAAGGACACGCGCCGCACTATGGTGTGCTCTACCCCATGCAGACTTTCTCCAAAGCCACCGAGGTGGACTTCTCCGTCATTCCCACATTCATCGAGTACAACGATGCCATTGCGGAACGAACCATCAAGGCTTTAGCCACTTCCATCACGCGACACGTCTATCCGCTATCGTCGGCAGACCGAAAATACTTGCACCTCTCAGCCGTGTGGGCATGTAACTTCGTCAACCACTGTTACGACATCTCCGCCAGGATACTCTCCGCCCACAACATACCTTTCGAGGTCATGCTGCCACTCATCAAGGAGACGGCTCGTAAGGTGGAGCGGATTTCGCCCCATGAGGCCCAAACCGGCCCTGCCGTGCGCTACGACGAGAATGTCATCAATGCCCAAAAGCAACTGATGGCTGATTCGCCAACATGGCAGAGACTCTACGGGTTGCTGTCGGAGAGCATACATGAGGTCCACAATAGGCCATGACTCGCCTCAAGGCATGAAACGCAAAAGCGGGGGACTGGATCAAGTCCCCCGCTTTTATGTTGAATAGCGTGATGTCTATCTGCCTACTAATTGCTCATTTCCGCCTAAAATCATAAAAAGTTCAGAGCATCAGCACTTGGCTCTTTCCCTTGCGCGTCAGCTCTGAGGCGAAGAGCAACACGGTGAAATATCCCAAGAAAGGAATGATGAACGGCAGGCTCTGCATGCCCGTCGTGTCGGCCACAAGGCCCATGAGCAGGAACCCGCAACCGCCAATGGGGGTCATCATCAAGAGCGACGAGGCACTCTTGGTGAGGTTTCCCAAGCCACGTAACGCCAACGAGAAGATGGTGGGGAACATGATGGCCTCAAAGAGATAGTTGCAAACGAGGGCCACCATCGACACGCGTCCCAGGTTGAGCAGCACCAGTCCTATGCAGACCACGCTGCCCACAGCGCAGGCAAACAGCATGTGCTCAGCGCTCACGTGCCGCATAATCCAACTGCCCAAGAAGCGGCCCACCATGAAGAAGCCCAACGCCATGGTAAGGACGATAGATGCCGTGTTGTCCGACATCCAGCCCTTGCCCGTGACAAAGTTGATGAAATAGCTGTTGATGGAAATCTCCGCCACCTCGTAAGCCAACAAGGCGAACAAGCCGAAGACAAACATGGGATGGTGCTTGAACAGTTTCTTGATGCGTGTGCCCTGCTGGCGGTCTTCCTCGGTCTCCACGTGCTTGATCTCCGGAAGGTTGACACGCGAGAAGACAACAGCTATCACCAGGACCACGGCGCCCAGGATCGAATAGGGCAACACGATGTCGTTGGCCTCCGTGTCGCCGCTGAAGAGAAACTGGCCCACGAGGAACGTGGCCGAGAGCGATCCCAAGCCATTGAACGACTGCGAGAAGTTGAGGCGGGCCGTGGATGTGTCACGGTCGCCCAGTTCAGTGACGTAAGGGTTGGCTGAGGTCTCCAGGAACACCAGTCCGCAGCCGATGATGAACAGGGCGCCCAAGTAAGCGTAGAACGTTCCGGCCAAGGCGCTGGGGATGAAGAGGAACGCTCCGATGGCAAACAGCATCAGCCCGAACACCACGCCCAGGCGATAGCCACGCCGATTGATGAACCATCCGGCGGGGATGGCCATGAGGAAATAGCCCAAGTAGGTGGTGACCTGGATGAGTGACGACTGCGTGATGCTGATGTCGAGCTCGTTTTGGAAGTGTTTGTTGAGCACGTCGAGGATGGCGCGGGCGAAGCCCCAGAGGAAGAACAGCGACGTGACGAGTATGAACGGAAGAAGATACTTCTTGTTGGTTAATGATTGGCGGTTCATGACATGAAGCCCGACCCTTTCCGCCGTCGTCGTTGAGGTCAATGCGAGTGACCTCCCATGATGGATGGCGGAAAGGGTGGAATGTTGGTTTTAAGATGAATTACTTGGTTGGTTCAATGATTTTCCACACACCGGCAGCCAGCGCAGCTCCCACGAAGGGCCCCACGATGAAGATCCACAGGTTGGCCAAGGCCGTGCCGCCCTGGAAGAGCGCTGGACCGATGGAGCGCGCGGGGTTGACCGATGTGCCCGTATAGCGGATGCAAGCCAAGTGGACCAACACCAACGACAGGCCAATGGCCAGTCCGGCGAAGTTGTTGGTGGCCCCGTTTGTCTTCGACGTGGCGCCGAGCACCACCAGCACAAAGACACACGTGAAGGCGATTTCGGCCAGCAGGCCTCCAAACACCGTCACCGTCACGCCCGCATCATTCACCGTCTGCAGGTCGTTGGCGCCCGTTCCGTTCAGTCCTGCCGCCTGTGTGAGGGCATAGAGAACAGCCGCGCCCAAGAGTCCTCCTATCACCTGGAAGAGCATATACAGGCCCGCGTCCTTGCGGCCCATGCGTCCGCTGAGCCACACGCCCAGCGTGATGGCGGGATTGATGTGGCAACCCGATATGCCACCAATGGTGTAGGCCATGGCCACCACCGAGAGTCCGAACGCGAGAGCGGTACCCACCACTGACGCTTGGTTGCCGACAGGGTCGCACCCCAATGAGACAGCGGCTCCACAGCCCATCAACACGAGCACCATCGTGCCCACCATCTCTGCTAAATACTTTTTCATAATCTCTATAGTTTAGGTTTAGTTCGTTCTTCACCAAACTTAATAACGAATAGACACGCCCATTATTATAAATGGAAGGGAAAACTTGTCTTGTTCTCCGCCCTTCATGTCCTGGTGGCCCGTCTTTTCGCGTGTTTCAGCCTTTCATGATTCCAATATTTGCCGCAAGAGGTAGGTGGCGTTTTGGTTGCGCGCCACGCCCGGTGTCACCTTATAAGAATAGGTGACTCGCTCGCCAAGCTCAATCTCGAAGCAATAGTTGTGGAATTGCGTCGGGTAGCGGTCTGCCATCTCCGAGAGTTTCAGGTCATGCGTGGCGATGATTCCCGCCACATCCTTTTGGCTGATGGCCTCGAGAAACATACGACTGCCTGTGAGCTTGTCGGCAGAGTTGGTGCCCTTGAGTATCTCGTCGAGGATGAGGAGCGTGGGCTGAGGCCGCCCTATGTCGTCGAGCACTTCTTGGTCGCAAAAGGCAATGAGTCGCTTGAGCCTCAACAGTTCGGCGTTGAAATAGCTGATGCCTCGGCTGAGGTCATCGGTGGTTCGCATGCTTGAGAAAAGCTTGAAGTGGCTGATGGCCAGGCGTTCCGCAAACACAGGCATGCCCGCCCTGGCCAAGACGTAGTTGACGCCGATGGCTCTGAGGAAGGTGGACTTGCCCGCCATGTTGGCTCCCGTGATGATGTAGAAGTTGCGGTCGTCAATGCGGAAGTCGTTGCGCACGCCCCCCGCGCCCAGGAAGGGATGCCACAGCCCCCGGGCCTCATAAGCCAACCTGCCGTCTGGCACCCACTGGGGCCACACGGTGCTCGGGTGGTTGTAGCGAAGGGTGGCGACGCTCACCTCCACATCCTTCAGCACCACCCGTTCCATCCACTCCCGCACCTCGTCGGCTCCCCGTCCGCGCCATCTCAAGAACCGTCTCACGACATGGATGTCGCTCAAATAGAACGCGTCGGTGAGCAACAAGCCCAGGATGTTGCCACGCTTGTCGAGGTCGTCAAGCAGGCGCTTGAGTTGCTGAAACGAGGACACGGGGACCGGCGACAGGAGCGCGACGACCTCCATGAGTTGGCGCAGGTGGTCATGCAACTGGCCAAGCACATTCCCTATGCGCCGCAGCGTGACGTTGCACAGGACGTAAGCGGCAAAGAACTGGAGCGTTCCCCACCACAGGGGCAACATGGCGCTGACCTTGCCAAAGGCGGCCAAGAGCACGCTTGCCAGGAACGCCACCACGTCCATCCACACCAACACACGCAGCCAGACTGACGCGAACAAGGGGGAGACAGGCAAGTGGCGTACGGCCTCCAGCGCCCGCAAGATGGCCTCCGTGTCTATCTTGCCCCTGGCGCCTTGAGCGATGAACGCCATGCGCCACGGCTCATCAGCGGCCAACCGGTCTATCTCGTCCGCGGAAGCCGACAAGGGCTGCAGGTCACTGAGATGACGTGCCAAGGCGTCGCCGCCACCCGTGGTCACCGTGCGACACAACCGTTGGTACAGGCTGTCGGGCCCGAAGAGGTCAAGATCATAGCTGAAGGCGTGGTGAGGGTCGGCATAGCGGGCGCCGTCATCGAAGGCGTGATGGTCGCCGCGTTGCGCCTGCGCCTCGCGCTCGTAGACCGTCTGCAGGTCTTCCAGGTGACGGATGCGGCTGTCGTTGCGCACGTCTATCCGGCGTAAAGCCACATAACCCAAGAAGAACAGCGCCGCGAGAACCGCCGCCGCCACGCGCCATTCCGCCTGTGTGGCGGCGCCCAGTGACGCCACGAACGCCACAAAGAGGACGATCTCTCCGATGACAAGTCCGCGACCGCGCGCGCGGAGCGCTTGCGCCTGCCGTCCGTAGGCCTGCGCTTTCTGCTGATAAGTGGGATTCTGGTTCATGATTTCTCTTTCTCTTTATGACACGTGTCGGCCTCAGGCAAGAGGACGGCGCCTTCCTGCTTCATGCCATCCATCATGATGCGCAGCGGATGGCTGAAGCGCACGTGGCGCACCCACTGGGTCTCCTCCACGGCCGGCATCTGGTCGAGCACGTCCTTGCGCAACAGTCCGCCCTCACCGGGATGGTTGGTGTCGATGGTGAAATAGCCCACGCCAAACGAGGTGAGGTTCTGGAAGAAATGGGTGCCCTGGCTGGGGTCGACACGATAGTTGCGGAGCACCACCTCGACGATGACACGCGCCGCCGAGATGTTGGGCCACTTGATGGGCACGCCGAGCCACGGGTCGCTCGAGCCCCAGCGGCCCGGTCCGATGAGCACGTAGCTGCGCCCCTCGTCGAGGAAGTGGCGGTTGATGCGCTCGATGTCCGAGGCCACCGAGGGATTGTTCATCGCAGAGAACTGGTCGTCGTACTTCACGTACACCACGTCGGTCACATCGTCCACGATGCCATGCCCCAGCGAGTTGTGGCTGCGCAACAGGCAGCTGGCGTCGGGGATGGCGGGCACGTCCTCGACCAGCGTCTGCTTGGAGTCGACGATGGGTCGTATCTGCAAGAGGTAGAAGTCGCCCGTCTTGTCGTCGTTGAGGTT
>DAIOEQ010000004.1:0-221 GCA_036746215.1 Prevotella sp. | reverse complement strand
ACGCAGACCATGACCGCGCGGATGGCCCGCCGGCGGGCTGTCGTCGTTGAGGTTGCAGGCAAACTCAATCTCCACGGGGCGGCGCATGGCCTCAGCGCCATACTTCATCGACATCTGCAGGATTTGGGGCAAGGGGAACACGTCGTGCTGCAGCACGCCGCAGAAGGATATGACCTTGCGCCCGCCCTCATAGAGCCCGTCTCGTATCACCTGGTCGTAGG
>DAIOEQ010000003.1:13349-27919 GCA_036746215.1 Prevotella sp. | reverse complement strand
CGCAGCAAGTTACGGCATAGGCGCAGCCTTTGATGGGGCAGGCTGCATGGGCCATGAGCTGTTGCGCGCTGGGGCGTATGGTATGGCTAACGCCACCTTATTTTCCTTGTAAACTACTACCACGACAAAAAATGACGGCCAATACTGCAACATCTCGGAGGTTGTCGTGACATGCTCTGACATTAGAATCTTCATCTGTGGCAGAATAATCTCTCGCTGATGCTGTACCGAGTAATTATAGGCGGAGTGCTTTTTGGAGTAATGGGATCATCATAGGATAGTCAGTTTGGAGGAAAAGCCTGTTGATTATGATTATGCTTACAGAGGATAATCTTGGAAAAATGGATTACGAGCAACTGATTATGAAACTTTTTTGTTAACTTTGTAGGCTGTAAATTTCATAGAACCAAACACATGAGCGTCATAGACCTACTGAAAGACAACACGGCTTCGCGTCGCTTTTCCTTTGAGGTGCTGCCTCCACTGAAAGGCAACGGCACAGAGGGCTTGTTTAGAAACATAGACAAGCTGAAGGATTACGATCCGCTCTACATCAACATAACGACCCACCATAGCGAGTATGTGTACCGTGAGCTGGCCGACGGGCAGTTTGAACGGTTGCGCATACGCCGCCGCCCTGGCACCATCGCCATAGCCGCCGCCATCCAGCATCGCTACAACCTGCCGGTCATCCCGCACATCATCTGCAGTGGCGTCACAGCCGAGGACATCGAGTATGAGCTCATTGACCTCCAGTTTCTGGGCATCAGCAACGTGCTGTTGTTACGAGGCGACAAGGCCAAGGAGGACCGCATGTTCACAGCCACGCCGGGAGGCCATGAGCACACAACCGAGCTGATACGACAGGTCAACACATTCAACGAAGGCCACTTCGCCGACGGATCGGACATCCGCCATCCGGGACAGCCTTTCCATTATGGCGTGGCCGCCTATCCCGAGAAGCACGAGGAAGCGCCAAATCTCGAGATGGACATGAAACACCTAAAGGAAAAGCAGGATCTCGGCGCGGAATATGCCGTCACGCAGTTGTTTTTCGACAACAACAAATATTTCTCTTTCGTGGAGAAAGCACGTAAGATGGGCATCACCATCCCCATCGTGCCCGGCATCAAGCCGTTTGCCAAGTTGTCGCAGATCACGCAGGTGCCCAAGACCTTCCATTGCGACATGCCACAGGAATTGGCCAAGGAAGCGGTGAAATGCAAGACCGACGACGACGCAAAGGCGCTCGGCATCGAGTGGACCACAGCACAATGCAAGGAACTATACGCCCATGGCGTGAGAGACATACACTTCTACACCATCTCCGCCATTGACAGTGTGGCGCAGATTGCCAAAAACTTACTTTAAGGTCATGCAGTTCGGTGAAGTCATAGGTCAACAGGAAGCCGTCGACAGGTTGCTACAACTTGTCGAGGAAAAGCGCGTGCCACACGCCCTGCTGTTCACAGGACCGGTAGGAAGCGGCAAACTGGCCTTGGCATTGGCCTTCGCCTCCTATCTCCTGGGCGAGAGGCATGGCGGACGCTCTCTGCTCGACCATGACGCGGCTGTGCTCAACGCGGAAACGATGTTGGCCAAATGGCAACACCCAGACCTCCATTTTTCCTATCCGGTGATACGCCCCAAGGGCACGTCAAGTGACCACAAGGTGACCAGCGACGACTTCGCAAGCGAGTGGCGCACGCTGCTCGGCAAGAGCCCCTACTTCACCATGGACCAATGGATGAGCGCCATGGAGGCGGAAAACCAGCAGGCCGTGATCTACGAGGCGGAAAGCGACGCGCTCACACACACGCTGAACATGAAGTCGGCACTGGGAGGTTACAAGATCAGCTTGATGTGGTTGCCAGAGCGAATGAACATCACGTGCGCCAACAAGTTGCTCAAACTGCTGGAGGAACCACCACAACAGACAGTATTTCTGCTGGTCAGCGAGGAGCCCGAACAACTTCTGGAGACCATCCGAAGTCGCGTGCAGCGATTTGACGTACACCGCATAGAAACACCCGACATCGAGCAGGCGCTCATCAGCAAACGTGGCCTGGACGCCGACATGGCGCATCGCATAGCCCACACAGCGGCAGGCAACTGGCTGAAAGCCATTGAAGTGCTCGACAGCGACAGCGAAAACCGATTGTTCTTCGACCTTTTCGTGTCGCTGATGCGGCAAGCCTACATGCGAAACATCAAGGGCCTTAAGGTTTGGACAGAGACCACGGCTGCCTACGGGCGCGAGAAGCAACGTCGCATGTTGACCTACTTTCTACATCTCGTGCGCGAGAACTTCATGTCGAACTTCAAACAACCGGAACTCAACTACATGACGCAAGAGGAGGAAACGTTCAGCCAACACTTCGGACGCTTTATCAACGAGCGTAACGTGGTGGAGATGGCTGAGCAACTGCAACGCACACATAGGGACATCGGACAAAACGCCAATCCAAAGATACAATTCTTCAACTTGGCTCTCAATATGATCATTCTCCTCAGGAGATGATTTCTTTTACCACTTATTAAAACATACATCATGAACAATAATACATGTACAGGTTGTGACCGCGGACTATGCAGAGCTGGCGTGGGACGACAGGACAAGCAACTCAACACATACGACTGGCTGGCCGACGTACCAGGAAACGCAGAGTCGACAGACCTCGTGGAAGTGCAGTTCAAAAACACACGCAAGGGCTACTTCCACAACGTGAACAACCTACAGCTGCAAAAGGGTGACATCGTGGCCGTCGAAGCCAACCCAGGCCACGACATCGGTGTGGTAACACTTACGGGAAGACTGGTAGCTCTGCAAATCAAGAAGGCCAACCTGAAGTCGGCAGATGACATCAGGCGCATCTACCGCATCGCAAAGCCGGTGGACATGGAGAAATACCGGGAAGCCAAGAGCCGCGAGCACGACACAATGATCGAGAGCCGACAGATTGCCAAAAGACTCGGACTGCAGATGAAAATCGGTGATGTGGAGTATCAGGGGGACGGGAACAAGGCCATCTTCTACTACATCGCTGACGAGCGTGTCGACTTCCGGCAACTCATCAAGGACCTTGCCGCCACCTTCCACGTACGCATCGAGATGAAACAAATCGGTGCCAGGCAGGAGGCCGGACGTATCGGCGGAACGGGCCCGTGCGGACGGGAGCTGTGCTGCGCCACATGGATGAAAAGCTTTTCGAGCGTCTCCACCAACGCCGCGCGTTTCCAGGACATATCGCTCAACCCGCAGAAACTGGCGGGCATGTGCGCCAAACTGAAGTGCTGTCTCAACTACGAGGTGGACGACTACATGGAGGCAAGTCGCAAACTACCGC
Source organism: Prevotella sp. (assembly GCA_036746215.1). Taxonomy (GTDB): domain Bacteria; phylum Bacteroidota; class Bacteroidia; order Bacteroidales; family Bacteroidaceae; genus Prevotella. The sequence continues at coordinate 24,572 of DAIOEQ010000003.1, read as the reverse complement.
CCAAAGACGCCATCCTACAAACGAAAGACAGCGATTATTACCTCTTCAAGACCGATATTCTCGCAGGGCTTTGCACCTACTCATCGGACAAAAATATCGCAGCTAACTTAGAAACCATCACCGCGGCTCGCGCAAGAGAAATCATCGCCATGAACCGTCAAGGTGAGAAGCCCCTTTCACTGCAGCAAGACGACAAGGCGAAAGAGATGAAGAAACCTATCGACCTGTTGGCTGATGCGGACCTCAGCCGCTTCGACAAGTCGAAGAGAAAGAAAAGCGGACAGAAAAACCGAAAACCCAAGGGCGACAGCAGAAAGGTTGCACAGGGAAAGCCAAACGATGAGGGTAAGCAAGACACGCGAGCCAACGAGGCACCAAAAAATGGCGGACAACAGAAGCGACGCAACAAGCCCAACAGACCGAATCGCCCCAACCGTCCCAATGCCCCCAAGGGAGAAGGACAAGCCACACAACCCACACAACAGGCGGGAAAACAGCAAACGGCCAAACCACAGGTACCAACCAACACCACAAGCGAAAAAGCATGAGAGCACTGACGGCATTGCTCCTGTCGGGGGTGTTGTGTGCGGCATGCACAGGCAACAAGGTGTATGACCACTATGACCACACGCCCATTGCCGGATGGGAGAAAATAGACACGCTGAAGTTTGACGTCCCGCCTTTGGCAAAGTCGGGACTCTACGCAACAAGCATGGGACTGCGCATCAATAACGCATTCCCATTCATCAGCATGACGCTCATCGTGGAGCAGACGGTGTTGCCAGCCAACCGTACGGTCATTGACACCATCAACTGTCCACTGATGGACAAGAACGGAAGGGTCAAGGGAAAAGGCATCGGATACTACCAATACCACTTCCCCGTGTCGCTCATGTCACTACACGAAAACGACTCATTACACATCACCGTCAGGCACGACATGAAGCGTGAAATCCTACCTGGCGTCTCAGACGTGGGCATAGAACTGGAAAGGAAAAAATAGACTACAACAGGGACTACGACCTGTTCAAATGAAAATGGATCAGCTGTCAACATCAAGAAAAGACAGCTTGACACAAAATAAGGAAAGACAATATAAGCTAAAACACAAGTTACCGCATCCCAAGCCTAAAGCTTAGAGGATGCGGCAATTTGCGTTTTAAGTGCGGACAAGATTACGGCCCGCATCTATACGAAGGAAGATGAACAGCAGTATGGTGAACCCCCATAGCGAGGAACCGCCGTAACTGAAGAAGGGCAACGGTATGCCAATCACTGGCGTCAGGCCCAACACCATGCCCACATTGATGAAAAGGTGGAACAGGAAGACACTAAGCACACAATATCCATAGACCCGTCCGAACTTGAAAGGTTGTCGTTCAGCCAAATGAATGAGGCGTAAGATGAGTGCCAAGAACAACAATAACACTCCTGCTGAGCCCAAGAAGCCCTCCTCCTCGCCCACGGTGCAGAAGATGAAGTCGGTGTCCTGCTCGGGCACAAAACGCAACTTAGTCTGTGTGCCATTGAGAAAGCCCTTGCCACGAAGACCACCCGAACCAATGGCTATCTCGCTCTGGTGGACATTGTAGCCCGCTCCTGCCAAATCCTCATCAAGGCCAAGCAACACGTTGACCCTCACACGCTGGTGGGGTTCCATGATGTCATTGAGCACATAGTCTGCACTATAGAAAAAGGCGATGGAACCCACCGAAAACAAGGCTATCAGGAGGTAATGGATAATCTGTGTGGACAATCCTTCATAGACCAAATACCCCACCAGCCCAGCACAAATGAGCAATTGCACCCAAACCACATCGAATGGAATGACATAAACCGAAAAGAGCAAGGCTACAACTGTTATCGCAATAGAGATGACGCCCAACTTAATGGCTCGTTCCTTCTCCCTACAGTAAATGTAGACCATGGAAGCTGCGAAGATTTGCACCAAGAGCAACACGACAAACTTTCCGATTGATGTAGGTGTCTGCAACAAGAACACTTGTTCGTACTTGATGCCAACCACAAAATAAACAACCATAGCCACGCCCGTGAACAAGATGCTGCCCGGCATTCCCTCACGATAAAACATCAAGAAGAAGGACAGGTAAACCAATGCGGACCCCGTCTCACGTTGCCCCACAATGAACAACATAGGAAGGACGACTACCGCGGCGGCAGCTGCGAAGTGTTTGGGCTTGTGAATATCGAAGCCATAAGTGCTCATCAACTTTGCCACAGCCAGCGCTGTGGCAAACTTGGCAAACTCGGCAGGCTGCAAACGCAACGGTCCCAAGACCAACCACGAACGCGAGCCCTTAATCTCGTGAGGATTGAAAATAGTCACGAAAAGCAACAAGAGAAACAGCGCATAAATCACATAGGCAAACGTGTCATAGAAACGGTCGTCGAGCATGAGCAACACAAAGCCCAGGACGAGCGATGTGCCAATCCAAATAATCTGCATACCTGACCGCGTATCGAGGCTGAAAATATCGGTCTCGCCATACGTGTAGCTTGCTCCGCACACACTTATCCAACCAAATGCGAGCAGCGCGAGGTAGATGCCTATTGTCCACCAGTCAAGACTGCGAAGCACACTCGGTTGTCGCTTGTCATCGTTCACTGTTTCCATAACCAATTCTGCGTTTCTGCATTTCTGCGGCCAAGCTCTCGCCAGCCTTACTCAACTTACCCATGATGTACTGTTCCATAATCACCTTGCCCATGGGAACGCCATAGTCGGCTCCCCATCCGCCATTCTCGACATAAACCGCGACGGCAATCTTAGGCTTGTCCATAGGCGCAAAGCCCATAAAGACAGAGTGGTCGTGGCCACGATTTTGGGCAGTACCAGTCTTTCCACAGGCGGCAAAGGGCAGCGAGCCAAGAATGCGGCAGGTGCCTCCCATGGCCGACGAGCGCATGCCTGCCACAATGAGATCATAAGCACGGCGATTGGCCCGCGTGTAATGGCGGCGAGTGTAAAGGGTGTCAAGGGGCTCACCCTGAATGGCTTTCACCACGTGGGGAACGTAGTAATAGCCTCGATTGGCGATGGTGGCTCCCAAGTTGGCTATCTGCAACGGGGTAAGGTTCACCTCGCCCTGACCAATACTGATACTGATGACAGTGAGGCCATTCCATGACCCATGATAAGCCTTGTCATAGAAACTGGCATTTGGGATAAGGCCTCTCTTCTCACCTGGCAAGTCGATGCCCAGCTTGTAGCCGAAGCCCATGCTGACCATATAGTCGCGCCAAGTGTTCATGGCGTCTTGCACAGTAGGGTACTTACGCCGATTAGACAGCATGTAATAAAGCCCCCAACAGAAGAAACCATTGCACGAGGTGCTGATGGCTGGCACGATGGCCAAGGGTGAGGGGTGTCCATGACATCCGACATGGAGTCCCTTGTAGGAGAAGCCATGATGGCAGGGGAACACTGTGTGGCCATTGATAATGCCTTCAGACAGAAAAGTAAGGCCCTGGGTGGTCTTGAAGGTGGATCCAGGTGGGTACTGTCCCATGATGGCACGATTGAGCAATGGCTTCCAAGTGTCGCGCGAAAGGAATGAGTGATATTTGCTTCTATTGTGTCCTTCAAGCAGTCGGGGGTCATAGGTCGGGGATGAGGCCATGCACAACACTTGTCCTGTTTGAGGATCAATGGCCACGATGGCACCTATCTTCCCCTCGAGCATGCGCTCCGCAGTGGCCTGAAGGTTGATGTCGATGCCCAGCGTCAAGTCGTGGCCCGCACGCGGACGTCGGTCAAAACGCCCATGCTGGTATTGCCCCTGTATGCGTCCATGAGCGTCACGCAACAGAATTTGTACGCCCTTCTCGCCTCGCAGTTCTTTCTCGTAACTACGCTCAACACCCAACTTGCCAATGTAGTCTCCTGCCTGGTAATACTCATCGTCCTCAATGTCCGCCGGTGACACCTCACCCACATCACCAAGGACATGCGCTGCATAAGGATACTCGTATTGGCGCACTGTACGTTTCTGCACATAGAAGCCCGGGAAGCGAAACATCTTCTCCTGGAAGACACTATAATCCTTGTCATTAATCTGGCTCATGAAGAGTTGTTGCGTGAACCGCGAATAGCCAGGATTTTTGCTGCGGTCCTTGATGTCTTCCATCCTTTTGATGAAATAGTCCTTGGTTATGCCAAGCGTTTGGCACAAGTCAAGCGTATCAAGGCGCCCCTTGGCTTCGTTCATCACGACCATGATGTCATAGGCAGGCTGGTTGAAAACCAACAACTTGCCATTACGGTCCCGAATGACACCTCGGGAGGGAAACTCTATGCGCTTGAGAAAGGCATTGGAATCGGCACTCTTTCGGTAGTCATCGCTTACAAGCTGGAACATGAAGAGACGCACCATGTAGACCACTACAATGAGTATGGCCACACCACCGATGACGTAACGACGATTGTCAAGATTGAAATCTTTCATGCAATTTACTTCTACCTAAAGACGAGTTTACTTCTTCCTAATGCCATCGACGACAAATAGCAACAGCTCGGAAAGCGCAAAACTGCCTAAAACACTCAGCACCCACTGCAGCCAATTGAAAAAGCTGAAAGTCTCAAGCGCGAAGAACACCACGCAATAGATGAGCGTCAGTAACAGGGAGTAATAGAAAAAGTTGACCGGTCCCATCGTGAAGATGGCTGGCTGAAAGTTCTCATCGTCGTCTCGTTGCATGAAAAGCTCAAGGACGTATGGTTGCAAGAAGCCCAGCAAAGTCATGGATGTCGTAGCGACACCAGGCGTGTCTGAGAAAATGTCCAGGCAAAGTCCCAACAAGAAACTATACAATAAGATGGCCCAACGAGGATACCCCCGCTGGAAGCTAATCACGAAATAGACATAAAGCAACGGCGTTGCGCATTCGAAAAGGTGAATATGATTCAACACCAACACCTGTGCCAACAAGAGCACAAGGAAGAGCAACAACCGCTTAAAGAAATCAATGTTCATTCCTAACTACTTACCATCTTTCAGTTTCAAGGAGTCACGTGAGGCACGCATAACCTCCATTTGCTCCAACATCGGCGTGTTGTCAATCACACAAACATCGCTCAAGTTGCCAAAGTCTGTGGACAACTCAACCTGAAGACGATAAGACACGCCATCAGCGGAATTGTACACATGAAGTATCTTGCCCACGGCAATGCCTGGCGGGAAGACAGACGAATAACCACTGGTCTCCACCCATTCGTAAAGGCGGAAATGGGCATGGCGTGGCACCTCCTCCACATATGCGATGCGAGGGTCACCCCCACTCCAATGGAGGTATCCAAAGTATCCACGTCCACGGATGCGACAACTGATATTCGATGAGGTGTTGAGAACCGGTATGACAACAGAGTAATGAGCCGAGACCATATAGACGATGCCCACGACCCCTTGGCCGCAGGCAACGCCCATGTCTTTGCGCACACCATCGGCGCTACCCTTGTTGATGGTGATGAGGTTGTCAAAACGACTCACGGAGTTGCTTACCACCTTGGCGGGCACCATTTTGAAGGATTTGAGCAAAGCCAACTGATTGCGATGCACCCATCCTGTGTCCTTAGTGGCCTCGCCCAACTGCCCCGACAACAACTTCACCTGTTGCTCAAGGTAGAGATTGCGTTGCGTGAGCTCTTGGTTGGCCTTCGACATAGAGAAGAAGGACTCGACCTTAGCATCCCAGCTAAGCACCTTTCCCGCGACAGCGTTGGCTGACGAAAACCACACACTACCTTGGTAACTGTTGTACTGGAACAGCAACACGATGCCAATCACCTCAAGGATGACGAAGAGAAGCCAATGGTTGTAGCGTGCAAGAAATTCTAATAGATTACGCACAGCTCAAACAAAATACTTATCTCATCAAGAAAGAGAACCTGTTGACGTTCTTCAAGGCTATGCCAGCACCCTTGGCCACGCTGTGGAGAGGATCTTCCGCAATGTGGAACGGTATGTTAATCTTGTCTTGCAAACGCTTGTCGAGACCGCGCAACAAGGCTCCGCCACCTGTGAGATAGATACCATTCTTGACGATGTCAGCATATAGCTCGGGCGGTGTGGCTTCGAGGGCTGACAACACAGCGTTCTCAATCTTAGCCACAGTCTTGTCAAGGCAATGCGCAATCTCCTGGTAGCACACTGGCACCTCCATAGGAAGCGCAGTGATACGATTGGGACCATGCACCACATAATCTTCGGGAGCCTCATCACCCAAATCGGTCAATGCGGAACCCACGTGTATCTTGATGCGCTCGGCCATACGCTCGGACACCTTCACATTATGCTGACGGCTCATATATTCCTGGATGTCAGCGGTCAGGTCATCACCAGCTATACGGATGGAGTTGTTGCTCACAATACCGCCCAACGAGATGACCGCAATCTCTGTCGAGCCACCGCCAATGTCAACAATCATGTTGCCCTCCGGTGCCTCCACGTCAATGCCAATGCCAATGGCGGCAGCCATCGGCTCGAAGATGAGATAAACGTCACGGCCATCCGCATGTTCCGCAGAGTCACGAACAGCTCGCAACTCCACCTCGGTGGAACCAGAAGGCACGCCGATAACCATACGCAAGGACGGAGAGAAAAGGCGCGAGCCCGTGTGAACCATCTTAATCAGTCCACGCATCATCTGCTCACATGCCGTGAAATCCGCAATGACTCCATCGCGCAAGGGACGAATGGTGCGGATATTGTCGTGCGTCTTCTCATACATCATCTTGGCTTTCTCGCCCACAGCAATCATCTTGTCTGTGCGACGATCCAAAGCCACAACTGACGGCTCGTCAACAACTATCTTGTCATCACTGATGATGATGGTGTTGGCCGTGCCGAGATCCATTGCGATCTCTTGAATAAAAGAAAAAAATCCCATGTCTTATTTTAAGTTCTGTGCTGAAAACTATTTTGCGAACCAATTGTGAATGGCGGTGTCATAATGACTGCTCACGCCAAAAGCACGCTCGGCAAAATGCTTGCGATCCTCGATATCAGTCTGCGCTCCTTTTGCCTTCAACACGTCAAGCAACATGCCATACTCAGCCTTACTGGGAACGATAACCACGTCCTTGAAGTTCTTGGCTCCAGCACGGATGAGTGAGATACCACCAATGTCGATCTTCTCGATAATATCGGCGTCGGAAGCCCCACTGGCCACAGTCTGCTCAAAAGGATAGAGGTCAACGATAACCAAGTCGATGGCAGGGATATCATACTCGGCCATCTGCTGTTGGTCGCCCTCATTGTCGCGACGAGCCAGGATGCCGCCAAAGATCTTCGGATGCAGAGTTTTGACACGTCCGCCCAAGATGGATGGATATGTGGTGACATCCTCTACCTTCTGGCAAGGATATCCCAAGCTCTCGATAAACTTCTGCGTACCTCCTGTGCTCAGGAACGCAACACCTTCTTCATGTAACTTGGCAAGGATTTCCTCCAAGCCGTCCTTGTGGAAGACTGAGATTAAGGCAGTCTTAATTTTCTTCGTTTCAGCCATGTAATTACGTACGTTATTCAATTAGGTTGCAAAGTTAATCATTTTTAGACAATTCATCCCAAAGAAAACAATAATTTCCTTGTTTATGAAACGTTAAAATGTCACAAGTCAAGCCAAGTGTGAACAACGTTCCAAGAATTTCATTATCTTTGCAACATGTACTTTAAGCATGCGCTCCATTGAACCTTGATCCATGCTGTTCACCCTGCTTGGGTGCGAAAGTCATTTTGTCAACGTGAAAAAAGAAAAAGGAACATTATCATGAAAAAAGCCATTGCCATTACACCGCGGCACAAGCACAACGAAGCATCATCACCTACGATCCCGAGCGCAACGAGCCCATAAGAGATGTTCTGGTTTGGGCTGACCATCAGAAAGCTGACTCCACAAACCTGCTCGGAGAGGTGCTCATTCCAGAGAAATTCGACACATTGCATATCAACAAACCCGGTTACGTATCTTTGTCCATTCCCCGGTCAGTGGTTTCCGATTCCATCCCACTCATCCAAGACTACAACAACATCGGAGAGGTGGTGGTGCAAGGTGTTTACCAGAATAAGCAACTGACGGAAAGTGTCAAGCGATGGACAAAAGAGGCGAAATCGGAATTTGCGCTACGCCATCCCATCACCGGCTACAGCTTCAGTTTGGCCGACAGCATCGATCCACGGCTGAGGCGCATCAAAAAGCAAACCAAGAAACTGGAGAAAATCTTCAAGCGCATGGACGCTGAAGGCAACGATCCTATCCTCCAAGCCTACCGGAAGGCCATCAACAAGACAACCCATTGACCAGCGAAAAATCGCGTGACCTTCACCAACTTACTCGAAGTAGAACGTTAGTGCGATCATCTTAGACCGCGCCTTGTTGACCGACAGGGTATAGGGCAACATCGAACTGTCGCTAATGGAAGACGCATGATTGTTATCAAGACTGTTGGTGAGTCCATACATAAACTTCAACTCGGGTCTTATCTTGAAGAAAGGCAAGTAGAAGTCGCAGCCTATTCCTGCCTCGAAGAAGAGGTCATAACGCTTCAACTTGAGGTAATCATCACTCGTGCCGCTCAGGTTGATAACGGGATTGAGACCGACCATTACATAAGGCCGATGGTTATTGAAACGCGGTGAGGCCACAATCAAGTCAAGGGCACATGAAAAATATGCCGTCTTCAACGTTTGGTTGCGCGCCAACATTGAGTCGGGCGCATTGGCATCCATATTGTGAAACGAGATATGGCGCGAGCCAAAGTACATGGCAGGAGCTACACGCAATTGAAAGGTGCGGTTGACGCGCAGTTCGCCCAAAACACCGACATTGAAGCCATCATCCCAACGGTCCTGGTCACAGGTTATGACATATTCCTTCTGTGAGCCGTCTGCGTTTGTGATGAGCTGGGGCCCCACATTGTTAAATTCGAGGTCCTGCAAGTGGGTACCGACAAGTATGCCAAAATGAAACTTGCGCAAGTCGGTGTACGGTCGGTTTTCAACCGTACGTTCCTGCCCGCTCGCAACTTTCGCACAGAGGAAGGTAAGCATCAAAAATAACAGTGTTCGCTTCATATAGAAATAACGCCAAGCTCCTATGGTTTATTGTTTGGCAAGTCGCTTACCCTCATTTTTTAGTAGCTAATGTTAAATTGAGAAAAAAGTAATCATCATTTGTAGGTACTCAGTAAAAAAATAACTACCTTTGCATCACATGAAGGAGATATAGGGCAAAAGTCTAATATTTCCCTTAACAGCTAAACAAAACATTATTAACAATAAACATTAGATTATTATGGCTTACGTAATTGGTAATGACTGCGTTGCTTGCGGTACATGTATTGACGAGTGCCCCGTGGGCGCTATCTCTGAGGGCGACATCTACAAAATTAACCCTGACGAGTGCACAGAGTGCGGAACATGCGCATCTGTCTGCCCGAACGAGGCAATCAGCCTCGCCGAGTAAGTTCTGATTAGTAATCATCAGGATATGAAAATAGCCCAACCTTCTAATAGGTTGGGCTTTTTCTATGCTCTTTTTTATTCTTTCAACATGAGGGCATCAACGTAAGAGGGAGTCACTAGGCGGAAAGAAGTAAATGGGCCATCAAAACAGCCCCACAAGAAAAAAACAAAATAAGTGGCCCGGGGCTTCCAAATTGACGACTGCAAAGAAAACAAAAACGCATCTCAAGAGTTTTGAGATGCGCCTTATCGTAAAAGTATCAAGCACAAGGCCGAACCGAAAAAGATCAAGATAGCGATCTCACGGGCCGCAGCCTTTCAACTAATCACAAATCACATAGCCTGAACCTGCTTTGCAACAGAGTTCTCGGGATCAATCACCAACAACTTCTTGGCGACTTCCTTGGCAGCGGGCTTATCTTGAAGCACATTGAAATCATACACAATAAGGTATAGATATGCCTGCTTCAGCATAGCAATCTCGCTGTTCTGCTTCTCAGCCTTAGCTTCCAAAGACTTGGCAAGCGCCTCATAATAAGGCTTGGCGAGTCCCGCCTTGCTGTCTGGATCAAGGTTTGCGTTGATCTGGCCACGCATGTAATTACAATAGTTGGCGTAATTAGGATAAGCTTCCATCATACGACCATAGACCTCATCAGCACTCTTGAACGCCGCGTCAGAACCTGCCTTATCGTTGGCCTTCAACTTCTTGGAGGCAATCTCCGTGTAGAGAGAGCCCAAGTTGTCGAGCTGATCCATTGTCGGCTTGTCAGAGCCAGCCATACTCTTCTCCAAGAAGGCAACCGCATTGTCGTAGTCACCTTTCTGCAGATAAACATCAGAAAGGTTCTTATTGATGATACCGATCTGCTTGTTGTTTCCTGCATTAAGCTCCAAAGCCTTATTGAAAGATTGGATGGCGTCATCCCATCGCTTAGCCTGCTGGAGAGCAGTGCCATAGTAGGTGTAGTCCTCAGCGATGAAGTGTGCAGAGTCACTGGCATTGAACAACTTGTCAGCATAGGCCAAAGCGTCGTCTGTCTTCTTCAGGTCCGTGTAGTCATAGAACGCGATGCGGTTCCATGCTGCCTTTCGGGGGTTAATCGTCAGACCAGCCTTGCAAACCTCGATACTCTTCTCACGTTGACCAAGCAACCAAGTGGCAGTGGCAAATTCAGTGATATACTCGGGCTTCATCTTAGAAACATCAGAGACCTTTGCGAATGCCTCAGAAGCCTTCTCATAGTTCTGGGCGTTGAAGAAGATGTGGCCAATGAGCTGGTCAACAGGATAATCAGGACGCTGCTTACGCAAGTCTTCCAAAACCTGCGCTGCACCAGCAGGGTCGACACCACGCTGAACCATGGCATATTTATAGTAACCATCGGGCTCCTTGGGGTCAAAATACATCGCGTTTTGGTAAGCGGTAGCTGCTGCGCCGCCATTGTTTTGACTCACGGCAATGTCACCCTTAAGCAACCATGCCTGCGCGCTCTTGTTGTCTCGTGCCAAGGCTTGGTCCGCGAAGAAATTTGCGTTGGTCGTATCCTTCTGCTCCAAGAAAGCCCTACCGATGCCAGTAAGCACCTCAGCGTTCTTCTTATACTTCTTCGCGAAGTCCTTCACCTGGTCTTTGAGGTTGGCGGGCTTACTCTTGATCACACTCACGACTTGGTCGATGATGGCCTTGTTATCCTCTTGGGCCATCACAGGGGCTGCTGAACCAAACAGCAAAGCTCCC
>DAIOEQ010000003.1:10183-13339 GCA_036746215.1 Prevotella sp. | reverse complement strand
GTACATATTTAATCGTCTTCATAATTCTTTGTTTAGAAAGGTTTGTTGTTCGCAAAAATAACTTTTTTCTCTGTTCTAATTATTATTTATCATCTGTTTCTTGTCAGTACAGACGCGACAGAAGCTAAAAAGTTTAGATTATTCACTTACATTAACATCACGCACATTGATATCTCCTAAAACAGGCAACAATCCAGCTTTCATAACAATGCGCTGACCTTTCGGTCCCTCAATGAAGTGCGCAAATCCCCAAGGAAGTCCCTGACGGGGGTCATTAAGCAACGCGTAAATGGTGCGCACAAGCGGATACTCCCCATTATAGATATAATACTGGTAGGGTAAACGACTGCTTGCCGGCGTGGCAGGATGCACCTTGCTGACACGCATCACGCGTATGTTCTTGTTGAATGTAAGATTGGTGGAGTCATGCTTGTCATTCAACCAATTGTTGCCAATGACACCAATAGCTCCTGGATTCTGCTCCACATATTTGATCACCTCAGCAGTTTTGTTCACCGCAACCACATGTGAATTGGTGATGGGCTTACCACCGAGAATGGAATCTTCTACATAATGCACCGTGCTCGACTTAGCGTTATCAAAGACCACAGTGATAAAATCATTGGAAGAGCCACCAGAAATGTCCTTCCATCTTTTAGCCGTGCCGTTCATGACATTCTTGATGTCTTGAACAGAAATAATCGTGTCCTTATTGCCTTTGTTGACAATAAAGGCTAAGGCGTCATAAGCCACTTTGATGGCTATGGGCCGATAGTTGCGCGCCTGGAGATTTTTCAACTCAGACTCCTTGAAGTTGCGAGCCGCAAAAGCCAGCCACGACTTACCATCCAACAAACGATTGATGGCGTCCGACTCATTGGTGTAAATCGGCGTGACTTTCGCTTGCGGATAATCAAACTGGAAGACGGTACGTTCTTCCTCAATGATGGGACTAAAACTTTCATCAGAGACGAAAGAAATCGCCCCTGATGAATATGTGTCTGTACGGCCGTCCTTGCCCTTCTTGTTACCAGAACAAGAAGCGCAAAGACAGGCTGCAAGTGTTAATCCTACGAAAATGTAAGATGTTAGTTTCATGATAATGAATTAGTTACTGAGCTTGAACGTCACAGGAAGTCTGAAACGAGAGCGAACGGTGTTACCATTCTGCTTGCCAGGAATCCAGTGAGGCATGCCTCTCACGACACGCATAGCCTCACGGTCAAGTGATGGGTCAACGCCACGTTCCACCTTCAAGTCCGTGATGGAGCCATCACGCTCGACAACGAAGGAGACCGTTACACGACCCTGCACACCATTTTCCTGAGCCACAGCGGGATACTTCAAGTTTTCATTGAGGTATCTGAACAGCGCGCCATCACCTCCAGGGAAGGATGCTTGCTGCTCCACAACCTCAAAGACCTTGTTCTCCACCTCAGGCTTCGGCGCTGCCACAGGCTCGTCAGCCACACGCTGCGTCACCTTCAGCACCTCACCCGTCTCACTGTTACCCTTGACGTCCAAGGCACCGATAGCGGTATTGGTCTGCATCAGCTCTTCCTGGGTCTTCATCTCGTCCTCAGGCTTCACCTCGTTATCCTTCTTGATAACGGGAGCCGTGAACTTGATAGAAGACTTCACCTCCTTGACGACCTCCTGCTTCTTCTCAGGCATCTGGATTTCCTTACGCTTCACCTCAGCCTTCTTTTCAGGCTGTTTGATAGCTGAGATCTCCGTCACCTGCTCGTTCTTTTGGTGCGTCAGTTGGTACTGGTCATAAGCCGACTTAGCAACATAAATACCGATAAGCACCAGTGCGATAATCGCAATGATGACGATTGAATAGATATTTCTCCTCGGAGTCTGCCTACGGAGCTTGTAAGCTCCATACTCTTTATTACGTCCTTCAAAGACAAGATCGGTCCAACCGTTCGTTGTTAAATCAATGTTTGCCATTTTCTTAAACTATTAATGATTTAGACCTTTGACTTACTCCTTGACGTTGTTCTTCTTGAGAAGGGCCTCGTCCTGGGGATTCATCTTATCAATCACATACTTACCGATGCTGCAAATCTGCATCTCATCGAGAGCGTCAACCAGGTTCTTATAGGTTGAATTGTCCGTAGCCTTGATGATGACGGTCATGGTCTGGATTTTCTTGCCATTGATAATACCAGCCTTGATCTTAGCCAAGCTTGTATTATAGGTAGAGTCGTCCATCTTCTTACCTTCACTCTCAAGTTTCGTGCGCTGGTCGTCAAGGGCCTGCTTGGCCTTCATGACATCCTGCACAGGAGACGTTCCATCCTCTGTGACATGGTTGATGAGCACTTGGCGGATACCCTTGCTGCCCCAAGTGGTTTTCTTCAGGCAGTCGGGTTGCTCAGGCTTGATCAGGCCAGCCACATAGTAGATCTGGTTGTCTGCGCAACAATAGATCGTAATGGTGTACGATTCCTTTGTCACGGTCTTGTCTTGATCCTGCAAGTTCTTATCGTTACTTGGCATACTCAATTCCATAGTCTGCGGCTTGGCCAACGAGGTACAGAGCATGAAGAACGTGATAAGAAGCATCATCATGTCCACCATAGGCGTGAAGTCCACGCGGACATTCATCTTCTTCTGTTTACTTTTTCCTACTCCCATTTATTGGTCCTCCGCTTTCTTATATTGAGTAATCAGATAGTAACGGTTCTCATTCATGTCTTGGAGCTCCGACATGAGCTTCTTCACGGTCTTGTAAGGAGTCTTGACGTCGGCCTTGATTGCGATCTTAGCGTCGGGATTGGCCTGGTGTGCGGCCTTCACCCAAAGCTGGAACTCACTCATAGCGGCCTCGCCCTCCTTGCCAGGAACCGAGTCGGTGGGTATGCCATACTTCTTGATAGCCTCTGGCATATCCGTCTTGCTCAGGTTCAAATAGCCCTGAAGGTCACTCATTGGAACACCCCACATGGGGTCGTCAAGGAACTTGGAGCGCTGGGCAGCCGTCAGCGTGATACCAAACTGGTTGGTCACGTCATCAAGGGCCGTCTGCACGTCCGTCACCTTGTCCATGCTCATGAATATCTTGCCGTCATTGCCGACAAGGATATTCAAGACATTTTTGTCTGGAACTTTAATCTCCGACACTGATCCCGGCGTCTCGACTTTCAC
>DAIOEQ010000003.1:0-10069 GCA_036746215.1 Prevotella sp. | reverse complement strand
GGCTCCGACTTCGTGAAGGTAGAAGTCAACATGAAGAAGGTCAGCAAAAGCACCATCACGTCGGACATAGGGGTCATATCGATCCAGACATCTGCTTTCCTAATTTTTACTTTACCCATAGCGATAAATTTTTAAAGGGTTAGCAAAAATTAAGCCTCGTCTGCGTGATTGGCTTCGTATGTCTGTGCGATTGAATAACCTACCTCGTCAAGTGCGTATGTGAGCTTATCGATCTTGTTGGTGAAGAAGTTATAGGTGATAACAGCGCACCAAGAAGTAGCGATACCGAAAGCAGTGTTGATCAGAGCCTCAGAAATACCAGTAGACAGTGCCAGAGAGTCACCGCCACCACCAGCAGCCAGAGCCTGGAACGAACGAATCATACCCGTCACAGTACCGAGCAGACCGGTAAGAGTACCGAGGGTGACGATGGTAGCGACGATGGGAAGGTTCATCTGCAGGGTAGGCATCTCGAGCTGAGTGGCCTCCTCGTGGGCCTGCTGGATTTTAGCGACCTTCTGGCTCTTCTTGAGGGAAGCGTTGGCACCGCTTTCCATGTCACGATAGGCACGGAGAGAGGCGAGCACGACATTGGCGACAGAACCCTTCATCTTGTTGCAGAGGTCCTCAGCCTTGTCGAAGTCGTTGGCCTTCAGGGCAGCCTTGATGTTCAGCACGAACTTGGTGAGGGGCTGCTTGCCGAAAGCGGTCTTCAGAGCCAGGTAGCGCTCGACAGCGAGGCAGAGCACGGTGAGCAGCAACGTGTGGATGATAGGCACCACGTAACCACCCTTGAAGATGGTACCCAGCATGTTGACAGGAGCGTTGGCGTTGTCACCGCCCTGGAAGTTCGCGCCGTCTCCGAGCACGAAGTTGAAGATGAGGATAGCAGCAATGAAGCATACAACGATGATCCAGAATGCTCCTCTGATTCCGTTGAAGCCCTCAGACTGGGCAGATTTGCCGCTGAAGTTGGAATTACTTCTTCTTTGCAGCCTTGGGGGCTGCGGCTTTTTGTGTAGTTGCCATAATTTAAAGATTTAATTTTGATTATTGATAAATTTAAGTTGTGTCCAGTATCTTAGGTTTGTCCATTCACTTCAAACCCTTGCCCTATTCCACCATGACAGCAGTCCAGGACAAGGAATTCTTTCGCAAAGATAACAAATTACGTCTGACTTCAAGCGATTTTACTAACTTTTAACAATTTTTTATTTCAAGTGGGAAGTAACTTCCTTGATGCGGCGCATGGCCTCTCGGATGTTTTCGTCGCTTGTGGCATAGCTCATGCGGAAACAGTCGGGGTCGCCGAAGGCGTCACCTCCCACAGTGGCCACATGTCCTTTCTCCAGGAGATACATGGCGAAGTCGGTGGAGTTGTTGACGACGGTCTCACCATCGCTCTTTCCGAAGAAACTGCTACACTTGGGGAAGAGGTAGAAAGCGCCCTGCGGCACGTTGACCTCCAGTCCGGGGATGTCCTTGGCCAGTTCGACAATGAGGTTGCGACGGCGCTCAAACGCCTTGCGCATATTCTCCACGCAGTCCTGGCTTGACAGGTAAGCGGCTTCGGCGGCCTTCTGGCTGACGTCACACGTACCGCTGGTGTATTGACCCTGCAACTTGTTGATGCCCTTGACAATCCACGCTGGCGCGGCCACCCATCCGAGTCTCCAGCCCGTCATGGCGTAGGCCTTGCTGACGCCATTGCAGATGATGGTGCGCTCCTTCATGCCCGGGTAGCTGGCAATGCTGGCAGCCTTGCCCACATAGTTGATATGCTCGTAAATCTCATCCGACAGCACGAAGACATCCTCATGCTTGAGGATGACCTCAGCCAGGGCGTTGAGCTCCTCCTGCGAATAGACGCTGCCCGTCGGGTTGCTGGGCGAACAGAGGATGAGCATCTTTGTCTTCGGTGTAATGGCAGCCTCCAACTGGTCGGCAGTCATCTTGAAGTCCTGCTCGAAGCCGGCTCGCACGATGACTGGCGTACCTCCCGCCAACTTGGTCATCTGCGGATAGCTCACCCAGTAAGGTGCGGGGATGATGACCTCATCGCCAGGATTGACAAGCGCCAGGATGGTATTGCAGACACCCTGCTTGCCACCCGTCCCGACAATCACCTCGCCTGTGGTGTAGTCGAGATGATTTTCCTTCTTCAACTTCTCGACGATAGCCTCGCGCAAGTCCATGTAGCCAGGGACGGGCGAATACTTGGAGAAGTTGTCGTCAATCGCCTTCTTGCCAGCCTCCTTGATGTGCTCGGGCGTATTGAAATCGGGTTCGCCAACGCTCATGTTGATCACGTCAACGCCCTGTGCCTTCATCTCGTTACTTTTCTGCGACATAGCCAGCGTGGCCGATGGTGCCAAGCGGTTCAGTCGATCTGATAATTGTGCCATAACAACCAATTTATATTTATCATTACACCTTTTGTGCAAAAGTAGCATTTTATTCATAGATACGGAAATAATCCGTCATGATTTTATGATACTTTATCACATTGTATCCATTCTGTAATCTTGCCGTCGACATTTAGAGGTGCAAGGTGTGCCCCATACGGTCTCTCTTGGTCCTGAGATACTTCACGTCATACCTGTTGGCGGCCACCTCGATGGGCACGTTCTCGACGATTTCGAGCCCGTACGCCTCCAGTCCCACGCGCTTGGTGGGATTGTTGGTCATGAGACGCATCTTGTGGACGCCCAGGTGGCGCAACATCTGCGCACCACAGCCATAGTCGCGCTCATCGGGCTTGAAGCCGAGATGCACGTTGGCGTCGACGGTGTCGAGGCCCTGCTCCTGCAACTTATAGGCCGCAATCTTGTTCATCAGTCCGATGCCGCGTCCTTCCTGCTGCATATAGATGAGCACGCCCTTCCCTTCCTTTTCTATCATCTGCATGGCCTTGTGAAGCTGTTCGCCACAGTCGCAGCGCTGGCTTCCGAGGATGTCGCCCGTGGCACAGGACGAGTGCACACGCACGAGGATGGGTTCGTTCTCCGCCCATGTGCCCTTGATGAGCGCCATGTGCTCCAGTCCGTTGCTTTGGCGGAAGGGTATCAGGTGGAAGTGTCCGTAGACCGTGGGGAGGTCAACCTCGTCGCCCACCTCGATGCTGGTTTCCTTCTTCAGCCGATAGGCGATGAGATCCTTGATGGTGATGATGCGCAGTCCCCACTCCTTGGCTTTCTCCTTCAGTTGAGGCATACGGGCCATGGAGCCATCGTCGTTCATGATCTCCATGAGCGCGCCGGCAGGATATAGCCCAGCCAACTTGCAAAGGTCGACAGCGGCCTCGGTGTGGCCGGAGCGGCGCAGCACGCCATTGTCCTGCGCATAGAGGGGATTGATGTGGCCGGGACGGCCAAAGGTCTGCGGTGTGGACGCGGGATCGGCGAGGGCTCGGATGGTAGCTGCCCTGTCGTGGGCCGACACGCCCGTGGTGCACCCCTCCAACTTGTCGACGGTGATGGTGAACGGCGTGCCCAGCATCGACGTGTTGTCTGCCACCTGGTGAGGCAGGTCGAGCTCCTCGGCCCGCGACAACGTGATGGGCGCACAGAGCACGCCACGCGCGTTCTTGAGCATGAAGTTGACATCTTCGGGCGTGATCTTCTCCGCCGCGATAATCAGGTCGCCCTCATTCTCACGGTCCTCGTCATCGACAACGATAACAAATTTGCCCTCCCGGAAATCCTTGATGGCCTCCTCTATGTTGCTAAGTTGAATGTCTGACATATTTCAAATCTTTTTGTTTCTTGTTGTTTGTCTGTGTGGGCAACAGCCTTGTCGCTTTCGCTGCGGCCCACACCATTTATATATAATGTGTGCTGAATGGCGATGAGCCATTGTCTTTATTTCATTTTGCCTTGACAAGATGCTTCTCCACATAACTGGCGATGCTGGTGTCGGTGTTTCTGATGACTTGCAGGTCATGGTAGAGCCGCAGGCGGAACCGCCACATGCGGCAATAGAAGAACAGTCCCAACGGCACGAAGAGCGCCGACGCGACGTTGAGCCAGCGCCGCTCGAAAGGTCGCGTATGGGCCTTGACGGCCAGCACCGGATAGCAGTTGATGTCGTGCAACACCTGGCGGTCACGCGTGTTGGAG
The DNA here is from genome assembly GCA_036746215.1 of Prevotella sp. Taxonomy (GTDB): domain Bacteria; phylum Bacteroidota; class Bacteroidia; order Bacteroidales; family Bacteroidaceae; genus Prevotella. Next base: position 5,951 of record DAIOEQ010000003.1, on the reverse strand, counting down.
AGGTCGTCGATGACCGTCTCCAACTGTTGGCTGATGCGCTCTATCTCATGGTCGGGCTGATACTTGAAGAACACCTTGACCATGTTGGGTGGCCGCTTGAGGTTGTGTTCCCGGGCATAAGCAGCCACGCTGGCGCTCACCTGCCGTAGCTTCTGGGCGTCGATGGCGTATTGGGGTTCGCTGATGATGATTTCCTTGGCGGCGATATGACGCTTCTCGCGCAGGCCGAAGGCTCGCATGAAGAGACTTCTCCACAGGTCGGCGTTGAAGACCATGGAGTCGCGGCACGCCTTATAGGTGACAAACACCGCCGTCGGCAGGAGCACGGCCATGGCAAGCGTCTTGCCGAACCACACGTCCCATGTGCCCTGTCGGGCCATGCGGTAGCCGACATTGTCGAGGATGTAATAGATGATGAAGACGACCACCGAAACGATGACTGGGACACCCAGTCCGCCCTTGCGGATGATGGCGCCAAGCGGAGCGCCGATGAAGAAGAACAACAGGCACTGCAAGGCCAGAGTGAACTTATTGATGGCCTCTATCTGGTGCTCACGCAGGAGGCGGTCGTTGTCCTTGGTGATCATGCCCTTGAACTCCAGATCGCTCACCTCGTTCTGCACACGCGACAGGGCCTCGCTGTAGATTTGCTGTTTCTGGTCTCGGTTCTTTTCTTCCAGCAGCTTGTCGATGTCAAAGTCTTTCGACAAGCCCCGGCTGACGGCCCTCGCCGAATCCTTGGGGGTGAGCACGGGAGTCTGGTAATAGAGTCGCTGGGCGTCCTCGTAGAAGGCGTGTCCCACACTGTCATACGTGTTGTTGAGCGAGTCCATGGCGTGGTTAATCTGCGCGAGGCTCTTGGAGCGTGCGTCGCTCGAGAGCAGTGACGCGTCGGTCATGTTGAAGTCACCATCGAAGTCGAGCAGGATGCGCTTGGCGATAAAGCTCTCGCGGCGATAAGGCACGGCCGCACTGGAGGAGAACGCTTGCGACTGCATGTTCTCAAACCACTCTCCGCTCCACAGCGTCAGTTGCAGGTGTTTCTTCTCTGCTGTCGACTGCAGCATGCCCGAGTCGGCCAGGATGATGGCGGCATCCTCGAAGCTCTCGGTCATGCGATAAATCATGATGCCATAGAGCTTGCCTGTCTTGAGGTCTTTTTTCTGCACGTATATGTTGCAGTTGGGAATGCCGTCATAGAAAATGCCTTCCGGTATCTCCAGCTCCGGGCTCTTTTGCTTCATCGACACCAGTAACTGCGAAATCTTCAGGTATGCGTTTGGGCCCACGTTGTTTTGAAAATAGAAGGAACCCAAGCAGATGAGCACCGACACGACGATCAGCGAGCGGAAGGTCTGCATGAGCGAGATGCCCGCCGACTTGATGGCCGTCAGCTCACTGCTCTCACCGAGGTTGCCAAAGGTAATCAGGCTGCTCAACAGGATGGCCAATGGCAAGGCCTGAGGAACAAGCATCAAGGCCATGTACCACAGGAACTGGGCCATGACCTCCAGGGAGAGTCCCTTGCCAATCAGCACGTTGATATACCTCCACAGGAACTGCATCATCAGCACAAACTGGCAGATGAAGAACGTTCCCACAAAGAGGAGGCCGAACTGTCTGACAATGAATATGTCGAGTTTCTTAATACGAAAGTTCATAAACCATCATCGCTTGGCGCTGGTCGTTCCCTTTAAGGCCATGCGCCAATTTTGTGCAAAGTTAATGGAAAATTATAAGAAACCGCCACTTTCGCGTCACTTTATCGTCTCGCTTAACGATTATTGTCAAAAACAGACTTGAGGATTCGTTCCACAAAGCGAAGGAGCCCATTCCAAAGAACAACATTTTCGCCCATCATCTCGTGCCCCGTGTAGCCGCGATGCAGGCCGATGGCACCAGAGCGTCGCATTTTTTGTTAGTTCTTTAGCATTACAAGATAGCAATTGCAAAAGCGACAGCCATACCCAATAGCGTTGTAATGACAGAGCCCATACAAAAGGCTATTGTCCTTCGCTTCCATTTCATATGCCATTCCTTGTCTTCTTTCTCAAATTGTTTGAAGTATTGTAAATAGCGGTCATCAGAAAATACTGCTTTGTAGGGGCGCACGGAGCTTGCACAGATGTATCTGCCGCACCTATCGCCAAGCCGCGCGTGGCGCAAGTTGCAGGAATGGATAAGCGTGGCGCCGGGACTTGCGCAGCGGCTCGCGCAGCTTGGCTACCGACAGAGCCAGCGCATGTGGACCCCACGCCAGGTAAAGGCGATAGTGGAGGCGCTGGGCGAGCCGTGAGGCTAAATAAAAAATGCAAGCAACGGTTTTGTGCCTTGCTTGCATTTTTATTGTTTTTATGGATTTTGTCAGAACAGTGTCAACTGTACAGCCGAAGCCTGTGGCTTCAGTATTTCTGACATTTCCGGCACAGGTAGGTTCATAAGTTCCTTTGGCTCCAGTTTGTAGAGACCTCCGCCGTAGACGCGCCCCGAGTTCATTAGCCGTGTTTTTGATATGGAGTTGAGCACGCTCCACACTTTTGAGCGTGTGGCTTCATCGGCCATGTCTCTGGCGTAACTCTTTTGTGGATAGAGCAGTAGATACACGTTCGTGGTGATTGCATTAGAATTGTTGAGTATGAAGCGGAACATCTGCCGTGACGACTCGCCACGCCCCATATATGGCATTACGAATGGCGCAGGGTCGCGTTTCTCGCACGAATACCACGGGGTGCGGCGGCTGCAAATGTAGCCTTTGTCAACCTCGCGCTCCTCGCCTTGGCGCACATATTGCCACACTGTGGGGTATGACGACTTGAGTGTCGGCTCGTCGAGGTCGCAGGTGAAGAGAAACAACTGGCGGTCGGTGTCGGGCTGTCCGTCGGGTCGGCCTGACACCGAGTCGGCCTTGAAGTGGCGAGGACTCGGAAGCACCGGCACGAGAAAGTCGCTCGGGATGGAATACTCAATGACTGTCGCGCTGTCGATTATGAAGAACTTGTTGTCGCCCGTGGCGATGCCGCGCTTCACGGTGAAGAAGTCGCCGAGTCGGGGAATGGCGTCATCGGGGGCGAGTTCGGCCATGCAGTCATTGTCGTGGGCGAAGCGGTTTGTCCATTTTTCGTCTGCTCGAAGTGTATGGCTACCGACTATTGTCTGTCTGTCGGGGGCGGACACGCTGCCGCCTTCGGAGAATGTTATTTTATGGCTGCTTACCGGTCGTGAGTTTCTGAACACGACCACACACGAACTGACGAGTGCGTCGGCAAACTGCACGTCGGTGGCGACAAAACGGTGGATGCTTATTAGCTCTACATTGCTAAGCAGAAACTCTTTCACCGCCTTGCCGTAGTTCACCTCCATAAACTCGCATGGCACGAGCCAACACGACAGTCCGCCCTCGCGCAGCCACTTTGTGGAGAGTATCATGAAGTGGCAGTAGAGTCCGGCAAGTCCGGATATGTTTATACCTGAATATTCCTTTACCTCGTTTTTGAGACGCGCTTTAGTGTCGGTGGCGATGTGGTGGTGGCGCACGTAGGGCGGGTTGGCCACAATCATGTCGTAGGCATCGTCGGGCGTGGCGGCAAGGAAGTCGGCGTTGCGAAAAACTACGTCGTGTCCTTGCCACAGGGCCCTTGCCGGCTCGTAGTAGTGGCTGTCAATCTCGAAACCGAGCGCGTGTCCTGCCTTGTCGCCAAACACATCATGAAAGGCAGAGATGAACGCGCCGAGACCTGCCGACGGCTCAAGCAGCGACATGGTCCTGTCGTCACCGCACAACTGTCGCATGTGCTTCATTATGTCGCACGCCAAGGGATAAGGTGTGGCAAACTGCCCCATCATGTTGCGTTGCTTCTGTGTCTTCTGCGCGTCGAGGGATTGTTGCAACTCGCCGCGCCTTGTCTCAATATCGTTGCTCATCATTTTCATGTTATTGTTATACTCCAGCCTTGGAGAAGTCGTCGATGCGGTGCTCCCAAATCCAGTCAATCTTTTCGCCTGCCTCATATCCGAGATAGCAACTGTCAAAATATCCGCACAGGAAGAGTATGAAGTCGATGTCGTTGCCGTATGTGGCTTTGAGCTGTGATATTTTCTGTGCCTCCTCCTTGCGCCGCTTGTTGGTGTTGGTGAAGTCGCCGGCCGACTTGCACTCCACGAGCAACGGCAGGCGGAAGTTCTCGTCCTTGCGCCTTATAACAACATCAATGGGCATGTTGGCGGCAGGGTTCTCCACTGCCACGTTAAGATGATAGGTGTATGTCCCAGGCTGCATGTCGCGGAAGTCGGCTATGCTGTCCGACTTGGCGAATGTGTAGCCTCTTTGGTCAAGCCATGACGAAATGGCGCGTAGCTGTCGGCGTTCCTGCTCGTTGCGTATTATCGGGTCGGACATCATTCCGCACATGCGGTCGGCAACGACACTGGCGGCAATGCGGCGCTGGGTTGGTGTAGGCTCACGGCCTTGCTCAATCCAGGGGCAGAGAGTGCGGTCAAAAAGACGATTCAGAACTTTTGCGATTTTCCCAATCTCAATCTTTATTGACGCCTCTGTCATTTTTGTGGGCAGTTTTCCGCTTTCCATTCTTGAGATGACAGTCTTGTTCACACCCGACAGTCCGGCAAGACGCTCACGTGCTATTGGTGGGGCTGTCACCATGCGCAGTATTGAAATGGTGTCGGGGTTGGCGAGGAAGTTAGCCTCGCTAAGGTGGAAATTGTCGGTCAGCTTCATCGCCTTTGCCACTTGGCGCTTCGACTTCTCGCGCTCGCTGATGTATGTGGCTGGTGCGAAACCGAGAAACCACTCGTTGTACATCTCCACGGAGCGGCAAGTGTCCTCTTTCCACTGGTCACAGTTGTTGCGGTTTATATATATCTTTCTGCTGTCTGCCATATTTACATATTGTTTGTCGTCTGCAAATTTACACATAATTTATATGTTATGAGGCTGTCATGCCTTAAAAAACGACAAACGATTTCTTGTACTATGTGTTGACAATAGCTCATTATTGTTTGTTTTTATGTGGCTGATGTCGGCAATGTGCACTGTTGTCTCTGCTGTTTGTATCTTTGCACCGTGCCGATGAAACAATATCGGCACCGGTTGCAACCAATATAGAAACGTAATGTCTAACACTAAGAAAATCTTACAACTATGATTCGTTATCAAAAGTATCAAAGCAAGACAAAGGGACTGACCTTCGGCATGTGGTACGTCCGCACCGTGAGCGACGAGACCGTAGACCTTGAGAGGCTCGCCAAGCACATGGCTGCCCACAACACGCCCTACTCGGCAGGCACCGTCCACGGAGTGCTGAAGGACATGGTGGCGTGCGTGAAGGTGCTTGTGCTCGAGGGCAAGAAGATAAAGCTCGCCGACCTCTGCGCCCGACCCACCGGCAACCTGCGCTCGCGCATACTCACAACAGAGGCGCGCAAGATGCAGCTGCGCGAGTACAGCGTGGAGGGCAAGGCCGAGTAGGTCTTGACATCTGTCGTCTTTTCTATCGCCACGCCGACTGCCTGCGGTTCGCTCTGGACTGCTTGCGGTCGGCGTTTTTGCGTTCAATTCAAAACTCAAAATTCCTAATTCCGTACCCTCCTTTGGTGGGCACAGCGAGTCATATTCCACCGAAAAGGCACACGTTTGGGCGCACCGCTTGGTAGGGCGCGGCTGGCTCCGTTGTCACGGAGGAGCGGACTTTTTAACCTGAATTCGGGCTCTCATGTTGGGAGGCAGCAAGTATGCCTTGTCGGTCAGATGATACTGCAATCGTTTCTTGCCAAGGAGTGTCGTAAACTCCACAAAATCAGATTGTTTCTCATAGACATTCTTGAGAATCACACCCATGGAATGACTGATGTCCGCATGGCGTATATGTCTGGAGCCGGTGATGCCTTTGGTCAGATTATGACCATTGTCACTTATGATGTAATCGGGAGCATTT
>DAIOEQ010000002.1:9234-30771 GCA_036746215.1 Prevotella sp. | reverse complement strand
AGTCGGTTAGGATTTCATGGGGTTTGCCAGTTTTCTTGTGGCTGGCTGGAGGTAGATTGTCATTGTCGGGGGCGGCGCTTGTCTCTTGGCGTTGCGGCGCGAAAACCTGCGGAAGTCCCTATGACGCGACAAATTTACGAATAAAACCTAAGAATGAAGCCTGTTTGTGGGGAAAAGTTTGTCGCCGACTTGTTGTCTACCTTGTCCCTATTGTCGTCAAATACGAAAAGCGTGCGTTATTAACAAGTTTGCCTTGCGTTTTGGCGACAAAGCTGAAACATCACGACAAAAGGTCTTTCAGGAAGGGCTTCGATACCCGCGAAGGCCTGGTTGCCCGCAAATGTGCGCTGTTTTTCGCTGTTTGCGTAAGACATAGATATACAGTGCTTTACGCTATTGTTCATGCTTGCAGCTATCTCCTCCTGTCCGAAATTCTGGAAATAGGTGCCTTTTCGAGTCTCGAAAGCTGTCCTTTCGCACCTCGTCCCCTCACTTGCCGCCGCTGCTTTAGGCTACTATCGTGGCTCGATAGCTATCCCATGTCCCTGTCAACAGCCCGCGATTCCGCGATAGCTCGCCTTTCGCCTGCCCTCCATGCGCCCTTTTTCTCTTTTTCTTCCGCTAAATGCCCCACTTCGCAGACACGTCTTTTTTCGGAAAAGAGATGACAAACATGCGATATGTTGTCTTCATTGTCTCTATTGTCGTTCATATAAAATGATTATGAACAAATTACTTACCCTAACCAAAATGCTCCCGCAAGCGTCGCGCTTGCGGGAGCATTTGGTTATTCCCTTGGCCTGTGCGGACGGTGGTGCCGCCCGTCAGGGTGGGAGAGAGGTGAGAAGGTTACTTCACCACATACTTCTTGCCGTTCATGATGTAGAGGCCGTGAGCGGGCTTGCTGACCTGGCGGCCGCTGAGGTCGTAGATCTTGCCGTTGGCCTTGTTGTTCAACTTGATATCGTTGATGCCGGTGGCGTAGTCGGCGGCGTTCATGAAGGTGACGTAGATGACGTAGATCTTGGTCTCGTCGTTCTCGCCCTTGACCATGAAGCCGATGGTGCCCTCAGCCTTGTAGCCCTCGCCCACCTCATCGGGGTTGTTGGCGTAGGTTGTGATCTTGGTGCCGTCCGCGGAGAAGTTGATGCCGATGTTGTCGCCGCCGCAAGAGCCGTCGGTGGCAAACGACAGGCCTGTCTGCACGGGATCGACCGCGTCGGTGTAGACTCCGCTTGCGTTGCGTCCCACAAGTGTGTAGCTGGAGAGGAGCGTGTTGACATCGGTGCCGAGTGCCTCAGCCACGGTAGCGATGGGGAAGTCGACCTCCTGGTCGGTGTCGCCCACGGGCAGCGTGATGCTGGTGGAGCCCACCTCGGTGACGGTCTGGATGGCATTCACCACCAGGTAGTTGACCGTGACGGTCATCATCTTGCCGGTCTCCTCGTTGACGAGGAAGAACTGTCCGGAGTAAGCCGTGCCGGGGGCGTCGGCAGCGTACTGCATGGCCTTGAAGGTGTACTTGCCGTCGCTGTTGGTGGTGGTGATGCCCCAAGGAGACTGCTCGTCAGAGGTCCATCCCATGGACTTGCCGTCCTTGTCGAGCCAGAAGCCCGGTGCCGGGGTCATGTTGTAGGTCTTGGTGTAGATCATGGTCTCGGGGTAGGTGTCGGGGCTCTTCTTGCGGAGAGAGTCGGAGATGTAAGCGTAGAGCACAGGTGAAGAGGTGCCGATGGCGGCCTCGATGTCGGCCACGGGGATGCTGCTGTCGGTGTCGCTCCAGCCGTAGTCGGCGGGCAGGCCCTGGATGGTGACGGTGCGCTTGGCGACGCTCACGAACTGGTCTTGCCCAATCTCAGGCGTGTTGCTCTTCTCGATGGTCAGGATGACGTTGACGCAGTAGTACTTGTCGCCGCTGGTGAAGTAGAGCGTGGCGCGAGCGGTGTCGAGGGGCTGTGCCACGTCGGGATACTGGCCGACGTGGATGTCAGAGAAGTTGTTGTTGGCCACGGGCTCCACGAAGAAGTAGGCGCCTGTGCCCCATGCGGTCTTGACGCCAGCCTGTGTGAGCCAGAAACCGCCGTTGTTGGCAGTGTATTCGGAAGTGAGGCCGCCGTTGCCGTCGATGGCCTGCATCTGCAGGTTGTCGGCGGTGGTGCCGAGGGCAGCCGCGATAGCCGCCGTGTCAGGGTTGATGCTGGTGTAGGAGTAGTCGTTGGTGGGCTGCTGGCTGGTGACGATGGTGGTGTCGCCCACCTGTGTCATGTCCCCCAGGCCCTGGTAGGGGGCCTCGATGATGTTGACGGTGTAGTTGACCTTGTAGGCCTTGCTGCCATAGACGAGATAGGCGTCGAAGTTGGGCTTGTCGCCCACCTTGTTGGCACCCGGATACTGTCCGATCTGGCAGGTGAGGGTGTCGTTGTCCGCGTTGTAGTTGAAGCTGTTGACGTAGAGCACGTCGGTGTTGTTGTAGGCGTTGCTGCCGCAAGCCCAGGTGCTGTCGCCCTTGCTGTCGATGGTGCGCTTCATCCATCCGTCGTTGGTGCTGGCGACGGTGAGCGAGTCAGACATCATGCCGTAGGTGGCGTCCACGCGTGGCAGGTAGGCTATCTTGGAGATGATATAAGACAGGTCTTCCTTGTCAGCGCCCAGCTTTTCAGCCAGGTCGCTCACCTTGACGTACACCTTGTCCATGTCGTAGGCCGAGCGGGGATACTGCTCGATGCTCGTCGCGGCCTGGCCCACGATGTTGAGCTTGGAGATGGCCAGCTCGGCCTCGGGAGCCTGGGGCACGTAGACCTGGTAGGTGATGTCGAAGGTGGCGGTCTTCTCGCCCAGCACGAGGGCCGCCTTCACGTGAAGCGTGTCGGAGGCGGTGAAGTAGTTGGGCATCTGTCCGACGTAGACGTTGAAGATGTCGTTCTCCTCGTCGAAGTTCTGTCCGACAAACCAGGCGCCGCCCGAGTACTCGTGCACCTGCCCGGTCCTGGTGAGCCAGAACTCGCCCGTGTTGCCGGTGTAGCCGTTGACGGTGCCCGTGGAGTCGATGACGGCGAACACCTTGGTGTTGGCCATGTCGGACAGTTGGGCCACGAGGGTGGCGGTGTCGGTGCCGAGGGCCTCGGCGACCTCAGTCAACTTGAACTGGTGCCCTACGTTCGAGTAGTCGCTCGTGGGACCTTGCTTCAGCGTGGCCGAGAACTGCGCGCTGGCCGAAAGGCCGAAGAGGCACATCAGGGCTAAGAGAAGCTGTCTAATAGAGGTAGACCTTTTCATAAGCAGTGATTTTTGAAGGTTTAAAATTAGAATGTTTATAATTTCAGTTTGCGTGTCGTGTCGTGCCGTGTGGCCGGGCCTTGCGGGGCGGCCTTTGCCCTTTGCAGGTTCAACGACACCGCAAATATAGGGAAAAAAGAGACGGAGCGCAAGAAAAAGTGTGTAAAAATCGGTCAAAAAGACGATTTTTACATCCATTGGACAATATTTGCATCCGTTGAGCCCTCGTAAAACATTTTAAGTGTTAAAACTCCATTTTTTTATAAATTAACTTGGAGTTTCCGTTCTTTTAATATATCTTTGCAATTGCATCCTTAGCCTACTTGGCCCTGTCCGCATGGATTGCGGACCCTTGGCTTGCAAAAGAATAAACCTAACATATCTACACATGAAACATCTGAAATCCACGCGCAAGGCACTGACGGCCGCCACAGCCATGCTGTTGGCAGTCGGAGCACCGATGTTGCAGTCGTGCGAGAAGGATATCCTCACCGGGCAACCGTCGTGGCTGGGCAACTCCATCTACGACCAGCTCAAGGAGGAGGGCAACTACTCGTACACGTTGCGTCTCATCGACGACCTCGGACAGACCGCCGTGCTCAGCCAGACCGGTAGCAAGACGCTCTTTGTTGCCGATGACGATGCCTTCAACCAATGGTTCCAAACAAACAGTTGGGGAGTGAAGAAGTATGAGGACCTCACGCAGGCCCAGAAGAAACTCATCTTCAACTCGTCCATGGTCAACAACGCCTACCTCATCGAACTGCTGAGCAACGTCAGCGGCAATCCCCCCGAGGAGGGCATGTGCATGAGGCGCGAGACCGCCGTGTCGGTCTTCGACTCCGTGGCGCGCATCTATCCCGACGAGATGCCCAACACCCAGTACTGGACCAAGTACAAGGATCACAAGAACGGCATCGTGCTGCTCCGTGACAACACGACCAAGCCCATGATCCACTTCCTGCCCGCCTACATGAAGCTCAACAAGATCACCGACAACGACCTCGCCACGCTCACCAACGGCGAGTCGAACTCCGTCAGCGACGCGTGGGTCAACGGAAAGAAAATCATAGAGCGCGACATCACCTGCAAGAACGGATATATACATAAGGTGGACGGCGTGATGACCTCTGCCGACAACATGGCCGGCATCATCCGCTCGCACGCCAACATGAGCCGCTTCAACAGCCTGCTCGACCGTTTCTCGGCACCTTATTATGACGACGCAGCCACGAAGGAGTACAACCGCCTGTACAACAACACCGACTCCGTGTTCGTGTTGCGCCACTTCGCCTCCACCGCCAACACGGGCGGCTACGGCGCCTCGCGGTCGGGCGAGCTCTCGACAGACCCCAACGGACAGGCCGTCGACGCCAAGCTGCTCTACGACCCCACCTGGAACCACTACATCTACAGCAACACCTCGGGCTACGACCTCCACTATGACGCGGGAGCCATGCTCGTGCCTTCCAACGAGGCCCTCAACAAGTGGTGGAACGCCGACGGAAAGGTGCTCCAGGACATGTATCACTCTTGGGACAACGTGCCCATGAACGTGCTCGTGAAGCTCATGAACATCAACATGATCAACACCTTCTCCGAGACCGTGCCGTCGAAGTTCAGCAACATCGTCGACAACACCACCAAGGTCAGCCTCGGCATCACCACGGCCGACGTGGACAGTTGCTTCATGGGATGCAATGGCGTGGTCTACTTATTAAATAAGGTGTTCACGCCCGCCGACTACCGCTCGGTGAGCTTCCCCGCACTGATCAACTCCAATGGAGCCGACGGCATCATGAGCGTCATCTACTGGGGCATCGACAACCTCAACTTCGAGCCCTACCTCAACTCCATGGACTCCTACTACAGCTTCATACTGCCCACCAACAAGGCCATGCTTTGCTATGTGGACCCCTGCACCTACGGCACCAACCGTACCAAGCTCTACCGCTTCACCTACAACAACAAGCGCAAGACCGTCGTGGCCAACCGCTACGACTACGACCTGTCGACGGGTCAGGTCGACGAGGCCTCCAAGGACTCGGTGACCAGCGCCGACCAGATCAAGGACCGCCTGGAGGACCTCATCAACAGCCTCATCGTCGTGGGCAACATCGAGGACGGCCACACCTATTATAAGACCAAGGGTGGCTCGCCCGTCATCGTGCGCCACGCCGGACACGCCGGACAGATGACCGCCAACGGCGCCTTCCAGGAGGAGACGGGCAGCAACGTCGTGGTGAAGCAGATCTACGACCAGAGCGGCTCGGGCAACGGAAAGGCTTATGTCGTGGAGAACGCGCTGCCCCTCAGCAGCCAGCGCAGCACCTACAGCATCCTCTCGGAGTACGACAAGTTTAACGCGTTCTTCAAGCTCCTGCAAGGCTCGTCGCTCCTCGCCAACCGCCTGCTCGGACAGTATGACCCCGCCACCGGCGAGCGCAACATCAGCGTGTTCGACAACTACAACTACACCGTCTACGTGCCCACCAACGGCACCGTGGAGCAACTCATCAACGAGGGCTACCTGCCCACATGGGACGATGTGGACGCCCTGACGGCCGACGACTTCGGCGGCGACAAGAAAGCCTACGAGGCCGCAAAGACCACGCTGGGCAACATCATCAACAACTTCCTGCGCTACCACATCCAGGACAACAGCGTCTTCATCGGCGGTACGCCGCAGAACAGCGTGCGCTACGAGTCGTCGAAGATCAACCCCGCCAACAAGCGTTACTTCTCAATCACCGTCAACGCCGACGACAACAAGATGAGCGTCGAGGACCAGCTCGGCAACCAGCGACATGTCGTCAAGACCGACGGACTCTACAACATCATCGGACGCGAGTACTGGCTGCAGAACCGCGACAAGGTGGCTACCAGCCAGATCTACCAGGCGTCTGACGTCGTGGTGCACCAGATCGACGGACCGCTCTTCTACGACCGCGACCAGCTCAAGCCCTGGCGTGAGGTCATCGGCCTGTCGACCACCTCAGCCAAACGACACAACCACGCTAAAGCAAGGAGGAGATAAGCCATGAAACAATATCTAAGATACATATTGCTGTCGATGCTCTGCATCGTAGCCCTGCAGGCATCAGCCCAGCAACAGATCACATCGGTCCACGGCTCCGTGCTCGACGAGTTTGGACCGGTCATGGGCGCGGCCGTCTGCGAAATAGACGCCAACGGGCGTATCATCGAGTCGACGACGACCGATGTCAACGGTAACTACTCCATGAAGGTGAGCAACCCCACCAAGGACAAGTTGCGCATCAGCTTCGTGGGAACGAAAGCGCAGGTGCTGCCCTTCACCAGTGACGAGATCAACGTCACGCTGAAGAGCCAGAACACCTTGAAAGAGGTCACCGTCACGGCCAAGAAGCGTCTCTCGGGCGGTGGCCTCGCCATCCCAGAGCGAGAGATTTCCTATTCCACACAGACCATCTCCACCAAGGAGTTTGAGGGACTGGGCATGAACACCATCGACGAGGCCCTCCAGGGACGTATCGCCGGACTCGACATCGTGTCGGTCAGCGGTAACCTCGGCGCCGGTACCACCATGCGCTTGCGTGGCGCCTCCACCGTGTCGTCGCTCACCTCATCCAACCCCCTCATCGTGGTCAACGGCAACACGTGGAACGTGGACATGAGCAACTTCGACGTCAACTCGGCCAACGACGAGCAGTTCGCACAGCTCCTCAACATCAACCCTGAGGACATCGAGAGCATCACCGTGCTCAAGGACGCGGCAGCCACGGCCATCTACGGCTCGCAGGGCGCCAACGGCGTCATCCAGCTCGTCACCAAGCGAGGCAGCAAGGGACGCCCCAAAGTGAGCTACTCGCTCCGCCTCACTGGCACCTACCAGCCCAAGGGATACAAGCTCCTCAACGGCGACGACTACACCATGCTCCTCAAGGAGTCGTACTTCAACCCGCAGCAGAGCGATGCGGCGGCCAACATCCGTGAGATCAACTACGACCCGACGTTCTCCGAGTATGAGCAGTATAACAACAACACTGACTGGCGCGACGCCGTCACGCAGATCGGTCTGCGCCAGAACCACTTCCTCTCCATCACCGGCGGTGGCGACAAGGCCACGTTCCGCATCTCGGGCGGTTTCGACAACGAGACCGGCTCCGTCATCGAGCAGAAGCTCAACCGCTTCTCCACCCGTGTGGCTCTCGACTACTACGTGAGCGAACGCATCAAGATCGCCACCAACTTCTCGATGACCTACACCAAGAACAAGCGCAACTACGACAACCTGCTCTCCATCGCCTACCGCAAGATGCCTAACATGAGCATCTACGAGCAAGACGAGTTTGGCCGCAACACCAGCGCCTACTATGAGATGCTGCAGAGCGCCTCGTCGGTCTTCAACAACGACCAGAAGTCGCTCGTCAACCCCGTGGCTTCAGCAAAACTGGCCAAGAACGACCAGCGCACCTACGACATCTCGCCTGAGTTCCAGATCGACTACAAGCTCCTCGGAACCGACGACGACAGCTGGCGACTCGACTACCAGGGACGTGTCTACATGAACATCTTCAACGACTACGTCGACAAGTTCTATCCGCAGGAACTCAAGACCGTGGCATGGAACAGCGGTGTGAACAGCGCCTACACGGGCTCGAACAAGAGCGTGGCCTTCAACACCAAGCACACGCTGACCCTCATCCCGCACTTCACCAACAAGGACCACTCGCTGATGATGATGGGCCGCTTCGAGCTCACCTCGGGCAGCTCCAACGGACAGGGCACCGACGCCAACATGCTGCCATCGGGTGGCATCACGTCGCCAGACGCCGGCGGCAAGGTGACAGGACTGAGCTCCAGCTTCAGCCAGTGGCGCTCGATGTACTACACCTTCTCTACCCACTACGCCTACAAGGGCCGCTACATGGCCGACTTCTCGCTCCGCATGGACGGCACCACGAAGTTCGGTCCCGACCGCCGATGGGGTTACTTCCCCGCCGTGTCGCTCCGCTGGAATATCATCGACGAGCCCTGGATGGAAAGCGCGCGCAAGTGGCTCTCCATGCTCAGCATCCGTCCCAGCTGGGGACGCGTGGGCAACCAGCCCGGATCCGACTACCTCTACATGAGTAAGTATGGCACCACGAGCGGATACCTCGGCAACAGCGCCATGGCGCCCACCAACATCCGCCTGACAGACCTGCGCTGGGAGACCGTGTCGACCTACGACGTCGGTATGGACGTGCACTTCCTCAACGATAAGCTCAACTTCATGTTCGACTGGTACCAGTCGACCACCAAGGACATGCTGATGGGTAACATCCGCATCCCGTCCAACTCGGGTTACGCCACACTGGCCACGGGCAACGTGGGCTCCATGCGCAACACCGGTTGGGAGTTCAACATCGACACCAACCGCCTCATCGAGGCCGGCAAGTTCTATATGGACATCAACGCCTCCTTCGGCAACAACCGCAACGAGATTCTCTCAATGGATGAGTCGGTGCTGAAGTCGCTCAACAGCGAGTTCAACTACAACAACCGTGAGGTGTTGCAGCGCGTGCAGATCGGCAACCCGTTCGGCGCCATCTACGGCTTCCGCTACAAGGGTGTCTACCAGTACCAGTATGAGACCTACAAGAACATGACCGACGAGGAGCGCCAGGCCTTCGACGCCGCCGGCAAGACCGCGCCCGTGGCGCGCAACGCCGAGGGCAAGGTCATCCTCGACGACAAGGGCGACCCCATCCAGATGGCTTACAACTACTCGAACCTCTCATCGGGCAACACCTATAAGTTCAAGGGTGGCGACGCCATGTATGAGGATGTCAACCACGACGGCAACATCAACGCCCTCGACATCGTCTACCTCGGCTCTTCGCTGCCGAAGCTGACCGGTGGTTTCGGTTTCACCTTTAATTATAATGGTTGGAGGCTCAACACGCAGTTCACCTACCGTGTGGGCAACAAGATCCTCAACCTCGCACGTCTTGACGCCGAGGCCATGATCAACAACAACAACCAGAGCGAGGCTGTCAACTACCGCTGGCGCAAGGAGGGCGACGTGACCACCATCCCGCGTGCCATGTACGGCTCGACCACCAACTACAACACGCTCATCAGCGACCGCTTCGTGGAGTCGGGAACATTCCTGCGCCTCAACTACCTGCAGCTGTCCTACGGCTTCAAGAAGAAGGTGCTCCAGGCCATCGGCCTCAAGGGTCTCCGCTTCTACGTCAGCGCCAACAACCTCTTCATCCTCACCAAGTACACTGGCGTGGACCCGGAGATTGGCTACGGCAGCTACGGTGCGGCCACCGACGGCGGACAGACACCGCGCGCCCGCTCTTACACCCTCGGCATCACCGTGGACTTCTAACGGAAGCCAGCGACGCATAACAACGATCTACAATCCAACAACGATTAACGATCCTAACTGACAATCTTATGAACAAGAAATTTCATCACATATGGACCAAGGCTTGGGTGGGCGTGCTCGCCCTTGCCATGACATCCTGTTCCGACTTCCTCGTCGTCGAGCCCCTCAACGACATCACGCTCGAGAAGTTCTGGAACGAGAAAAACGACGTCGACAACGTCGTCAACGGATGTTACAGCTCCCTGCAGTCGCAGGCTTGCATCTCGCGCATGATGTGCTGGGGCGAGTTCCGCTCGGACAACATACAGGGAGGCACCAACATCGACAACAACCAGGACCTGTCGAACATCCTCAAGGAGAACATCAACGCCTCCAACGGCTTCACCGACTGGACCTGCATCTACAAGGTCATCAACGACTGCAACACCGTCATCCACTTCGCGCCGACGGTGGCCAAGCGTGACCCCAACTACACGCAGAGCCAGCTGAAGGCCACTGTGGCTGAGATGTCGGCACTGCGAGACCTCTGCTACTTCTACCTCATCCGCACCTTCCGCAACGTGCCCTTCAGCAAGGAGGCTTTCCTCGACGACACGCAGAAGATGAACTTGCCCGCCACGCCCTTCAACACTGTGCTCGACTCGCTCATCACCGACCTCGAGAGCGTGCAGGGAAACGCCGTGCGCAAGTATCCGCAGACCAACCGCTACTCGCAGCGCGGACGCATCACGCAGGACGCCATCCACGCCATGCTCTGCGAGATGTATCTCTGGAAGCAAGACTACCAGAACGCCGTGCGCTACGCCGACCTCGTCATCAAGGCCAAGACGCAGGACTACCAGGACCAGCTCGACAAGCTCGGCGGCTCAGCCTCTGAGGACGACCAGATGCAAGACGGCTACCCCCTCATCTCCGACCGCGATGGATCCACCTACGGCAATGCCGCTACTCAGATCTTCAATAACGGCAACAGCATGGAGAGCATCTTCGAGCTCATCTACATGGATAATGACAACCAGCTCGCCAACGGTGCCGTGAGCAGCAACTACGGCAACAGTGAGACCTTCCCCGGACTGGTGAAGCCCTCCGACTATCTCGGTGACGACTTCACGAAGGACAACCCCACCGTGTTCCTCACCAAGTATGACACGCGCTACTACACCAGCCTCGAGGCTCTCGGTGAGACCTCCTACGGCATCGGCAAGTACACGCAGGCGAGCGGCTACGTGGAGGTCACGCCGCCTACCAATGCCACCTCCAAGGGCAAGGCCACCTATGGCACACACTGGGCACCCAACTATTGCCACGCCAACTGGATCATCTACCGTCTCACCGACGTGATGCTCATGAAGGCCGAGGCCCTCGTGCAGATGGTGGACAACAATGCCGAGAGCGAGACTGGCAAGGCGCTCAACGACTCCTTGCTCCACGAGGCCTACAACATCGTCAACACCATCAACAAGCGTTACAACTGCTCCACGACGAAGACCGACATCAACTACGCTTCCTATGCCAGCAAGAGCCTCATGACCGACCTCGTCATGGATGAGCGCCACCGCGAGCTCCTCTTCGAGGGCAAGCGCTGGTATGACCTCGTGCGCCGCTCGCTCCGTGAGGGCAACACCAGTTACCTCACCTCTCAGGCTTCTAAGAAGTCGACGGGCAGTGCAGGCTCGGCTTCGCAGAACAAGCTGAAACGTATCGACGCCATCTTCTGGCCGTACAACAAGGACGAGCTGCAGGTCAACAAGAACCTCACGCAGAACCCCGCCTTCGGCAACGGCGAGAACTCAAGCTACGAAACTACCAAATAAACCATAACCATCATGAAAGCCAACATCTATAATACTATAAGGTATGGCGCCAAGGCCCTGGCCGTGCTGCCTCTGTTCCTGGCCGCCTTCCTTTTCTCGGCTTGCTCCGACGAGCCCGACACCGAGAACTACTACACGTTCAAGGGCGAGATGATGAGCCAGTACCTCAAGACGCATGAGCAGTTCAGCGAGTATGCCACCATCGTGGACCGCGCCGGCCTCATGGACCTCTTGTCGGCCTATGGCCACTACACCTGCTTCGCGCCGACCAACGAGGCCATCGACAAGTATCTGCAGAGCCGCGGCCTCCGCTCGGTGAGCGACCTCACCGACGCCGACTGCGACACCATCGCCCGCACGCACCTCGTGGAGAACATGTTCTCTACCTCGGAGATGAACGACGGAACGCTGACCACGGCCAACATGAACAAGCGTTTCATCGAGATCACCCATGATGTCGACAACGACAGCAATGGTGTGGTGCGTCTCAACCGCTCGGCCAACATCATCTTCACCCTGCAGGACGACTCCGTGGAGAATGGTATCATGCAGCCCATCGACGGCGTGCTGACTTCCAGCTCGCGCATGCTCCCCAACGTCATCCACGACAACCCGCGCATCTCGCTCTTTGCCCAGGCGCTCTATGAGACTCACCTCGAGGACTCGCTCTACGCCTACATCGACGAGTCGTACGACCACACGCAGTATCCGCGTATCAAGTACACCTCGCACGTCAACCAGGAGACGGCCACCGCGCCCGATGAGAAGAAGTCGGGTTTCACGGCCTTCATTCCCACCGACTCCATCCTGCGAGAGAAGTATGGCATCACAACACTCGAGCAGCTCTACCAGAAGGCTTGCGAAATCTATGACGCCGTCTATCCCGAGGATGTCAACCAGCCTTACCACAGCTTCGACCAGCTCTCCAACCGCAAGAACCCGCTCAACAGGCTTATCGCCTACCACATCCTGACGCGCGACTGCATCGGCTGGAACCTCCTCACGCCGCGTAACGACATCGGCATCAGCACCACCCAGATGAACCCCGTCGACTGGTATGAGACCATGCTGCCTCACACCATGCTGAAGTTTGAGCGTCTCACCGTGGTGAAGTATGCCGGCAACAGTCCTCTCGGACAGCGTTACATCAACCGCCGTTACGACGCCGACTACCAGATACCTGGCGCCATGATCAGCCAGACCGTGGAGGACGGCGTGGAGAACACCGCGCTCAACGGACGCTACTTCTACGTCGACGACTTGCTCGCCTTCTCTGAGCAGACGCGTGACATCGTGGACGGCGTGCGCATCCGCATGGACCTTTCCACCATCTTCCCCGAGCTCATGACCATGAACATCCGTCAGAACGGTGACCCCGCACACAACGACCCCGCCTACGACGAGACGGCCAAGTACGGACGCAACTACTACTTCCCCGACGGATACCTGAAGAACGTCAAGGTCAACGGCGACTTCATCTACCGCCGTCCGCGTAACTACTACGACTCTTATGAGGGCGATGAGTTCAACATGTTCGGCAACTACGACATCACCTTCAAGATACCGCCCGTGCCCTATGAGGGCGACTGGCAGATCCGTATGGGTTACGCCCAGGAGCCCACACGTGGCATCGCGCAGATTTACTTCGACGGCGTGCCGCAGGGCATTCCTCTCGACATGACCGTCGCGCTCAACGACCCGTCAATCCTCGGAGGCGACTGGGTGAGCAACTACGCCGGCATGACCCAGGAGCAGCTCGCACGCGACCAGAAGGCCTTGAAGAACAAGGGCTACTACCGTGGCGCCGCAGGCGGCTACCGCATCAACGGTGAGGGTCACCCCACGGGTTACTCGGACCGCACCGTCTTCGCCACCCAGACACAGACCTTCCGCATTGTGCTCTGCACCGTCCATATCGACCCCAACAAGGACCACTACCTGCGCTTCCGCAGCGTGTCGACCAAGATGGGCAACAACAACGAGTTCATGCTCGACTATCTTGAGCTGGTTCCGAAGAGTGTCTATGGTGTCACCGACGATGGCGAGATCGAGGACATGCTTTAACGCGAGCAACAGCCAACAGTAACCACATTCAAAACCAAAAACAATGAAAACATCCATCCATCATATCATGGGTAAGGCTTGGCTGGGGCTCGCGGCCCTCGCCTTGCCCCTCGCCTCCTGCTCCGAGTGGGACGACCACTATGATCCTTCCACGGGCGATGGCGGGGCCAAGACCACCCTTTGGCAGGCCATCTCCTCGGAGGCCAACCTGAGCAACTTCGCCCACGTGCTGCAAGGTTGCGGCTACAACCGCAACCTCTCGGGCAGCCAGACCTACACCGTCTTCGCCCTGACCAACGACGGCCTCAGCGCCGAACAGGCCGACAGCCTCGTCACGGCCTACCAGGAACAGAAGAACAAGGGGGTGCGCGACAACGACAACACCGTGATACGCCAGTTTGTGCAAAACCACATCTCGCTCTTCACGCAGCCCGTCTCGTCGCTCACCAACGACACCCTGACCATGCTCAACGGCAAGAACGAGCCTGTCACGGCGACGACCATCAACAAGCAGGAGTTCCTCACGTCCAACGCCTTGCACTCCAATGGCGTGCTGTTCACCATCGGGAAGAAAATCGACTACTTCCCCAACATCTTCGAGTATCTCGGCATCGACAGCCGCATCGACAGCGCCTACAACTTCATCAACAGCTATTCGCGCTATGAGTTCAATGAGGCGGCCAGTGTGCCGGGCGGCATCAACGCCAACGGACAGACTGAGTATCTCGATTCCGTGTCGGTGCTCTCCAACTCGCTCTTCCGCAGTTACGGGCAAATCAACACCGAGGACTCCACCTACTGGATGCTCGTGCCCACCAACGACGTGTGGAACCAGCTGGTCAGCGAGTATCACGACTACTTCGACTATGCCAACACCGTCAACAAGCGCGACTCCATGCAGGAGGCCAACACCCGTCTGGCCATCCTCTCGGGCACACTCTTCAGCCGCACCGTCAACCCCGACCGTTCGTTTGCCGACTCGGCCGTGTCGACGCAGGGATATAGCTATCAGGTACGCAAGTACATGGATCTCGATCCCTACAACATCTTCTACCGTCCGTTTGACGCCGGAGGCATCTTCTACGGCACCGAGGATGTGGAGTGCAGTAACGGCCATGTGCGCATCGCGCCCAACTTCAACGTGCCCAAGGAGAAG
The DNA here is from genome assembly GCA_036746215.1 of Prevotella sp. Taxonomy (GTDB): domain Bacteria; phylum Bacteroidota; class Bacteroidia; order Bacteroidales; family Bacteroidaceae; genus Prevotella. The sequence continues at coordinate 16,097 of DAIOEQ010000002.1, read as the reverse complement.
ACCTTCTTCCAGACCGTGAAGGTTGAGGCCGAGAACGTCAGCCGGCAGGACACCCTCATCGACGCTTCGCAGCCCCTCACCGTTCACCAGGTGACTAACGACAACCCGTTCTACGACAAGATTTCGAGCAACGCCTTTGTGTCGGTCATCGCCGAGAACACGTCGACCAACCCCAACCACTTCCCCGTGGCGGCCGTGCAGTACAGCATTCCCAACTTGCTGTCCAACGTGGGCTACGACATCTACGTGGTGTTCGCGCCCCAATGGGCCTACAACCAGTACATCCCCGAGGAGGACCTGCTGCCCAACCGTTTCCGCTGCATGCTCTATTACACCAACAAGGACAACCGACAGCTCAACCGCCGTCTCGACCTCAAGACCAACGATCCCAAGAAGGTCGACACCGTGCAGGTGGCCAGCAACTTCAAGTTCCCGGCTTGTTCCTATGGCTTGGCGCAGCCCAACGTCAAGTTGCGCATCATGAGCCAGGTGTCTCAGAGCCAGACGGCCCAGTATGCCACCGACTTCCATATCGACTGCATCATTTTCAAGCCGCATGAGAATTAAGCCAGCGACGAACCACACTAACCAACGCTTATAAACGAATACACGTATGAAAAAGTATATGATATATGGCCTGGCGCTCATGATGGCTGGTGCCCTTCCCGCCAACGCGCAAGACGACGCGACTGGAGAGAAGGCGAAGTCGGAGCGACCGGCAAAGGCTATCAAGAAATATGCCACGCGCAAGGTCACAGGCAAGGTGGTCAACGGTGCCACCGGCAAACCCATGTCGGGTGCCATCGTCAGTGTGCCCGAGGTCGACGGTTACAGTGCGCTCACCAAGAGCGACGGCACCTACACCCTTGAGGTGCCTACCTTCGCGGGAGCCTTGCAGGTGACCGCCCCCGACATGAACCCGGCCCACCTGGGTCTCACGGGCGACGCCGAGCAGCGCACGGTCAACATCTTCCCCAATGTCTTCCATGACGAGTATGCCAGTGGCACCAACGTGCTGGGCACGAAGACCACCGAGGACTTCCGCTTCACCAACGGCGTGACCATCGAGGACGAGATACAGAAGCGCCTGGGCGCCGATGTCCGCTCCGTGCAGCGCAACGGCACGGCGGGCGTGGGCAACGTGATGTTCCTCAGCGGACTCAACTCGCTCAACATCAACGCGCAGCCGCTCATCATCGTCGATGGTGTCATCTTCGACCAGCAGTATGGCCGCACCTTGCTCCACGACGGTTTCCACAACGACATCCTGGCCAACATCTCACCGGCCGACATCGAGAAGGTGACCGTCTTGAAGAACGGAACGGCCCTCTATGGCGCCAAGGGTGCCAACGGCGTCATCCTCATCCAGACACGCCGCAACCACTCCATGGCCACCCGCATCACCGCCAGCCTCTCGGCGGGCGTCACCCTTGAGCCCAAGTTCATCGACATGATGAACGCCAGCCAGTTCAAGAGTTATGCGGCCGACCTGTTGGGCACGTCGGGAACGACCATCACCGACTTCAAGTTCCTCAACGAGGATCCCACCTATTATTATTATCCCAAGTATCACAACAACACCGACTGGAAGGACCAGGTCTATCGCACGGCCATCACGCAGAACTACAACATCAACGTGGAGGGTGGCGACGATGTGGCCAACTACAACCTGTCGCTGGGATATGCCAACAACCAGAGCCCGCTGAAGGACAATGGCTCCAGCCGCTTGAACATCCGCTTCAACACCGACATCCAGCTCACGCGGCAGTTCAGTGTGCGTTTCGACGCCAGCTTCGCCAACCAGACGCGCGACCTGCGCAACGACGGCGCGCCCGCCAACTACACCGATGGCACGCCGACCTCACCCTCGTTCCTGGCTTATGTGAAGAGTCCCATGCTCTCGCCCTACGCCTATGCGGGCGGCGTGATGAGCAACTCCTTCCTCGACATCACCGATGAGGACTACCTCAGCGAGGCCCTTTCGCATGTGAAGAACTACAACTGGCAGCTCGCCAACCCCATCGCCATCCTCCAGTATGGCGAGGCGGAGAACAAGAACCGCTTCGAGAACTCCATGGTCAACCTCAGCGTCACGCCGAAGTTCCAGTTCAACAAGCACCTCTTTGTCTCTGAGCATTTCAGCTATAACCTCGTCAACACCAACGAGAAGTACTACATTCCCCTCAACGGCGTGCCCAGCTACTATGTGGCCGCTGTCGGTGCCGTACGAGAGAATGAGGTGCGCTCGCTCGTCAGCAAGCAGAACTCCGTGTACAGCGACACCCGTGTCGACTGGTCCAACCGTTACGGCGCCCATGACCTCCATGTCTTCGGCGGCGCACGCATCAACTGGGAGAACTACACGCTCAACAACCAGCTCGGCTACAACACCGGTAACGACAAGACGCCGTTCATGCGGGCCGACCTGCTGAACGCCTCCACCACCGGCACCAATGACAACTGGTGCAGCTGGGCCTGGTACGCGCAGGCCGAGTACAACTACCTGCAGCGCTACTACCTCCAGGCCAACCTCACGGCCGAGACCTCCTCGCGCTTTGGTGTCGACGCCGACAACTCGCTCAAGATCTTCGGCGCACCCTGGGGCTTCTTCTGGGGCGTGCAGGGCGGTTGGGTCGTCAGCAACGAGCCTTGGTTTGCCAAGGTGCCGGGTGTCAACTACCTGAAGCTCTCTGCCGGCTATGACGTCAGCGGTAACGACGACATCGACTACTATGCCGCGCGTTCCTACTTCCGCGCTCGCCAGTTCATGCAGAGCGTCAGCTCCATCACCTTCGACAACATCGGTAACACCAACCTGCAGTGGGAGACCACCAAGCGCTTCAATGTCGGCCTGGAGGGCAACTTCCTGGGCGACCGCCTGAACGTGCGCTTCAACTACTTCCTGGCCAACACCGACCACCTGCTCACCTACCAGAGCCTCAGCTATCTCTCGGGCCTCCCGATGAACTGGAGCAACGGCGGTTCGCTGCGCAACCAGGGCTACGACCTCACCCTCATCGGCAAGGTGCTTGCCACCAAGGACTTCCAGTGGGAGCTCGGCGCCAGCATGGGCCACTACAAGAACAAAATTACCTCGTTGTCAAATGGCCGCACGTCCTATGACACCAATGTCTATGGAGCCACCATCCACTCGGAGGTGGGCAAGGCCGCCAACCTCTTCTATGGTTACAAGACACAGGGCGTGTTCTCCACCAGTGAGGAAGCTGCCGAGGCAGGCCTCTACTTCCTGGCCGACAACGGTGTGGACCGCAACTACTTCGGTGCGGGTGACGTCCACTTCGTCGACCGCAATGGAGACCACCAGATCACCGAGGCCGACCGTGTGGTCATAGGCGACCCGAACCCCGACCTCTATGGCAACATCTTCACCTCGCTCAACTACAAGCGCTTCCGTCTCGACGTCAACTTCAACTACTCGTTGGGCAACGATGTCTACAACTACATGCGCTCGCAGCTCGAGGGCGGCAGCCGTTTCCTCAACCAGACCACGGCCATGGCCTCACGCTGGCAGACCGAGGGACAGGTCACCAATGTGCCGAAGGCCACCTTCCAGGACCCGATGGGCAACAGCCGCTTCTCCGACCGCTGGATTGAGGACGGCAGCTACCTCCGCCTGAAGACGGTCACGCTGAGCTACACGCTCCCCATGCACTCCACGTTCCTGCAGGGCTTGCAGTTCTGGATCCAGGCCAACAACCTGTTCACCATCACCAAGTATCTCGGTTCCGATCCTGAGTTCACCATGACGAGCAACGTCCTCGGACAAGGCATCGACCTCGGCCAGCTCCCCCAGTGCCGCAGCTTCGTCGCCGGTGTGAAGGTTAACCTCTAACTTCTAAACGACAAGATTACCATGAAAACAATGTTCAACATAAAGGAAAAGGTCAAGGCTTGTGGCACCCGCAGCCTTCGTTTGGCGGTGCTTGCGCCCCTGTGCCTCTGCTCCTTCTCGTTCTTCACGTCCTGCTCCGACTTCATCGACCAGGACTCCGACCGTGTGATTCTTGACGGCAAGAACCACCTCAACAACGCCGAGGACACCCTCTACAGCGTGGTCGGCATCGTCAACAAGCTGCAGGCCATCGCCGACCGCACCATCCTCCTGGGTGAGGTGCGGGGCGACCTCTCCGACATCACCAACTACACGTCGGCCGACCTGCGCGACGTGGCGCTCTTCAACGTGAAGGACACCACCAACGCCTACAACACGCCCGCCGACTACTATGCGGTCATCAACAACTGCAACTACTTCATCGCCCATGCCGACACGGCGCTGAAGAACAACCGCAACGAGTACATCTTCCGCAAGGAGTACGCCGCCGTCAAGGCCTTCCGCGCATGGACCTACATGCAGCTGGCCCAGGTCTATGGCAAGGTGCCCTTCGTCACCAAGCCCATCCTCTCGAAGGCCGATGCCGACAAGGACTATCCGCGTTACGACATGCAGCAGATCTGCCAGTACTTCCTCAGCGACCTCCAGGGCCTGGAGGACATCGAGAAGCCCGGATACGGTACCATCCGCCGTGTGGACTCCCGATTCTTCTATTTCCCCATCTACATCCTTGAGGGTGACATGAACCTCTGGTTGGGCAACTATCGTGACGCCGCTCTGTGCTATTACCGTTACCTCACCACCCGCAATGGCGAGAATGTGGGCTATCCCACCAGCAACGACGTGACAGCATGGAGCCGCTCCGACACCCACTGGGACATGCGCACAAGCTCCTGGAGCATGGCCTTCCGCGAAGGCTCCAATTACAGCCAAAGCAGCGAGCTGGTGACACTCATCCCCGGCGACTCCATCCCCTCCGAGGGAAACTACAGCCAGCTCCGCAATCTCTTCAACTCACGTTCGGAGAACGAGTACAACGCCTCCATCGTGCCGTCGCAGAGCCTCATCGACCTCTCGGCCGCCCAGACCTACTGCCATTACACTTCCACGCGCAATGTCATCTATGCTCCTACCGGACTTAGTGATTATGAGTCGGGAGACCTCCGCCTGGCAACGGTCTATTCCTCCATGAAGAACACTCGTCTCGAGCAGAACAAGACCATCGACTATGTGACCAACTCCAAACATTCTGACCAGAATGTGCAGGTCTACCGCCGCTCCATGGTCTATCTCCACATGGCTGAGGCCCTCAATCGCGCTGGCTTCCCCCGCTTCGCCTTCGAAATCCTGAAGGACGGTGTCAACGACGAGATCATGCAGTCGAAGATTCTGCCTTACTACAAGGCCGACTCCGCCTGGCTTGCCCAGTTCTCCTTCCCCTCCAACCTCTATGTGCGCCGTTCGGGGGCTTATCCGGAGCTGGTGTCGGAGAACACCGTCGGCATCCACTCACACGGCAGCGGCTGGTCTGAGTACAACGACTACTATGTCTTGCCCGACGACAGCACACTCACGGGCGATGCCCGCCTGCAGTACCAGGTGGAGCACGTCGAGGACCTTATCATGGACGAGGACGCGCTGGAGCTCGCCTTCGAGGGTCAGCGCTATTATGACCTCATGCGTGTGGCCCTCCGCCGTGGCGACCCCGCCTATCTCGCCGACAAGATTTACGGTCGCCGAGGCGCCGCCAAGGTGGCCGAGATGCGCGGCCTCATCGGCAAGGACCTCTACCAGACAGCCAACTGGTACCTGCCGTTGCCCTAACCGCAGGTCAATAGGCGCCACATATCGTCTTGAGCGGGTGTGACGCCCGCCAAGCACTACCGTCATTAGGGGCGAGCCAACAGTCACTCTTCGTAGTCCCTTGGCTCGCCCCTTCGTATGTGAACCCCGTGTGCCCTTTCACCCTATTATACCATTAGCCTTTAGGCATTGTGTCATTAACCTTTAGGTGGGCTGTAGGACCCACTTGCAAAAAGAAAACCATTAGCATTATTGTTCTTATGAAGAAAAGACTGTTACCCCTTCTTCTTGTGTCGCTCGCTTTGGTGCCCCAGGTCTCCCGTGCCGACTCCAAGCAGATGTTCGCCTCGCTGGTCTTCACCAATTCGCGCCATGTCGACGACGTTCAACTTTACATGCCCACCGAGGGCCAGCGCGGCCCCGTGGTCAAGTTTGCCGAAGGTCGTCTCTACGTGGGCACCCACGGCTATTCCTTGCGGACCATCAAGGGCCTCACCTTCCACATGGAGGTGGTGAGCGGTGTGCGCGACATCCGCACCGACGCGACCGCTGACGCCGACAAGCCCTTCCCCGTCTATTCTGTCGACGGTCGCCTTGTTCGCCGTGACGCCACCTCGCTTGTGGGCCTGCCCAAGGGCATCTACATCGCCAAGGGAAAGAAATACGTTGTGAAATGAATCCTAAAGAAACACATTGCAAGATGAAAAGATTTTTACTCGCCATATCCGTTCTTCTCACGGCGTTCCAGTCGTTGCCAGCCCAAGACTCGCTTTATGTGCAGTGGGCCAATCGTTTTCAGGCGAACCGTTTCCTTTTTTCCACGGCCAACCTCGACTCCATTGAGTTCTTCGCCCGTGGCACCATGCCTGTCCTCCGCCGCTACTCGACCCAGTACACGACGGGTTACAGCGACTATCGCGTCAACAACCTTGTCAACAATGATGGCTCTTCCAACGGCACCGTCTGCTTCGGTGACCCGGGGCTCATCCTGTGGAAGCCGAAGACTTCCGACCAAGCTTACAACAACGACTACACCGTCGAGACCAACCGCTGGACGTTCAAGCGCAGCAAGGAGAGTGAGCATTTCGTGGTGTTCTGGGACCGTCCCTTTGGCGACAACCCCAACTCCTCCTCGGTGCCCAGCAGCTACCGCGTCAACATCGACGACCTGCTGAAGAAGGCCGAGCAGTTCTACAAGACCAACATC
>DAIOEQ010000002.1:6984-9224 GCA_036746215.1 Prevotella sp. | reverse complement strand
ACCCGCCTCGGCATGGTCGTGGTGGGGCAGGAGGCCACCCACAAGAGCCAGCTCAACCACTATAAGATGTCCATCTACCTGCTCTATCCCGGCACCCACGACGGTGTGACCATCGACAACTGGGTGGCCACAGGCGCCGGCAACGACAACACCATCGGCACCCTATGGATCACGCCGGCCACCTGCCAGCCCGCGGGCTCCACCATCGCCCACGAGATAGGCCACTCGTTCCAGTACCAGACCTACTGCGACAACATCATCAACGGCAAGGCCAACGACATGCACAGCGGCTTCCGCTATGGCTATCCCGGCTCCAAAGGCGGCTGCGGCTTCTGGGAGCAGTGCGCCCAGTGGGTGGCCCATGAGGACTATCCCGCCGAGACCGTCAGCGACTACAACTTCGTCAACTGGGTCAACCATCACCACCGCCACTTCGAGAACGAGTTCCATCGCTACGCTTCCTACTGGGAACAGTATCTCTGGACCGAGAAGCATGGCATCACGGCCTTGGGCCGCATCTGGAACGAGAGCTATTATCCCGAGGACGCCAACCAGGCCTACATGCGCATCTTCCTCAACAACAACTACGACTCGCTGCGCGCCGACCTCTTCGAGTATGCGCAGAAGTCGGTCACCATGGACTTCGACCACACCCGCGCCTACGCCACCAGCCGCACATGGAACTGGATACAGCCGGCCTACGACGCCTTTACCGTGACCCTCTACGACACGCTCGACGGCTGGAAGCAGATAGGCTATGAGCAGTGTGTGCAGCCCACGGGCTTCAACATCATCCCGCTCAAGGTCGTCAAGGGCGGCACAGAGGTCAGCCTGTCGGTGCGTGGCGTTGATGCCGGCAGCCTGTTGCCCTCCGCCGACCCTGGCAAGCAGGTCAATGCCGATGGCAAGCAAGTGGCCACTGTCAGCCGCTACAACGTCACCGACGTGAGCGGCCATGAGGGCTGGGCCCTTGGCTTCGTGGCTCTCTGCGACGGCAAGCGCGTCTACAGTCCGATGACGCTCATCAGCAACACCGACGGTGCCGCCGCCTCCACGCTGAGCGGAACGGCCACCTTCACCGTGCCCGAGGGCACCACGCGCCTGTGGGCTGTCGTCCAGGGCTCGCCCACCGAGTATCGCCGTTGCCCCTGGGATGACAGCGAGGCCACCGACGACCAGCTGCCCTATCAGCTCAAAATCACTGGCACCACGCTGAAATAACAGGCGAGGTGGGCGTGATGGGCATAGTGGGCCTAATAGGCCTAATAGGCCCACTATGCCTATCCGCCCATCCGCCCGCCCATTCCTCTGCCTATCCGTCCGCCGTTCCTCTCCCCCTATCTTCTCACCCTCAATCCCTTATCCCCATGACCCTCAAATCATTCCTCCTTACCCTTGCTTGCGCCGCCGTTCTTCCGGCCAGCGCGCAGAAGCGCGTCTTCATCCCCGAGGAGCTGCGCTCCATCGACTTCACCTGCGACAGCAGCCGTTACTCCTGGATGCACTCCGCCCAGACACGCGACCTCGTGTTCTTCTGGGAGAAAGGCTTCGGCGACGACCCTGCCAACCCGCCCCAGCTCGACGGCCACCCCATGCGCTTCGACCTTGCGAACCTCAAGGACCGCGTCCAGCAGTTCTATCATTTCTTCCGCGACACCTTGCGCTTCACCCTTCCGGGCAGCAAGGCCGACACCCACAAGATGATGGTCATGGTCAACTACTCGCTGGAGGGCACGGCCTATGGCGGCACCTACGACAACTACATCGGTGCCCTCTGGGTGGCCCCCAACCGCATCCAGGACCGCAAGCTCAACTGCCTGGCCCATGAGCTGGGCCACTGTTTCCAGCTCCAGATCCAGGCCGACAGCGTGTCGCCCTGCTGGGGAGGCAGCGGCTTCTTTGAGATGACGTCGCAGTGGATGCTGTGGCAGGTCAACCCCGACTGGCTCACCGATGAGAATTATCACTTCGAGGCGTTCAAGCACCTCACCCACAAGGCATACCTCGACGGCTCCAACGTCTATCACTCGCCGTATGTCATCGAGTATTGGGCCGAGAAGCACGGGCGTACCTCCATTGCCGACCTTTATCGCGACGGCCGGCTGGGCGAGGACCCCGTCATGACCTACCAGCGCCACTTCGGCATCAGCCAGCGCCACTTCTGCGATGAGATGATCGATTGTTACCAGCGCCTTGTCAATCTCGACTACAGCCACGCCTACCGTGAGACGCGCCGCTAC
>DAIOEQ010000002.1:0-6974 GCA_036746215.1 Prevotella sp. | reverse complement strand
ACCCCCATGGAGGCCGCCGGCAAGGGCTGGCGTCCCAAGGCCGGCTTCGTGCCCGAGGACTATGGCTTCAACGCCATCCGCCTCGCCGGTTGCCAGCCAGGACGCAAGGTCAGCGCCACCGTCACGCCCGGCGACCAGGCCCGCCGCCAGGGCGGATTGCGCTATGGTCTTGTGGCCGTCACCGCCCAGGGCAAGTCTGTCTATGGCAAGCCTGTGGCCAAGGGCGGCGCGTCGCTGAAGTTGCCCGCCGAGCCTCTCAAGGCTGTCTACCTCGTGGTGATGGGCGCCCCCGCTGAGCACAAGCGCCTGTCGTGGGACAGCAAGGAGCCCAATCGCCAGTATCCCTACACCGTGTCGTTTGGTGCGGGCGTCCGTCCGGAGTGAGGCGCCCTCGCTCCCTCCACGCACCCTCTTACCACCGTTAGCATCCATTACCCTCCATTACCATCCGTCAATCCCATCCGTCTCCATGAAATCGAAAGTCTGCTGTCTTCTTCTGCTCCTGCTGTTGCCCCTCTGTCTCGCGGCCCAGTCCGTCGGTCCCCAGTCCGGCCGCAACATCACCTTGGCCGATGGCCTATGCGCCTACACGGTGCGCGCCTTGGCCCAGGACCAGCGCGGCTTCGTGTGGATGGGCACCGACGGCGGTCTCTGCCGTTACGATGGCACGATGGTGCAGCCCTTCCTCCGCCCCGGTGTGGCCGACCAGTATGTGTCGGCCATCCTGCCCCTGGCCGACGGCTTGGTCGTGGGCACATCGCAGGGAGCCTCGTTCTTCCGTTTCTCCGACGAGTGTTTCCATCCCATCGGCCCGAAGGCCCACGACGGTGCGCGCCTCACGTCGAGCGTCAGCGCCATCGTGGCCGACCGCGACAGCAACGTGTGGATAGCCACCAAGGGCCAGGGCCTCTTCTGCTATGCGCCCCGCACGCGTGAGCTCACCCACCTGTCCGTGGCCGACGGCTATCTGCTCGGCGTCTATGTCGACGCCCACAACCAGGTCTACGCCATGACCGAGCACGCCCCGCAACCCGTGCTGCTTCTCGACAAGTCGACAGGGCGCTTCAGCGCCATCCCCCTGCCTGCCGATGTGGTTGAGGGCCGTGTCATGTCCATGCTCCGTCTTGACGACGGCACCATGCTCTATGGCACGTGGCGGCGCGGCCTCGTGACGTCGCATGGCACGCTCAATCCCGCCGACAACACCCTTTACCACATCCACGCCCTCCTGCAGCAGGCCAATGGCACCGTGCTCGTGGGCACCGACGCGGGCCTCTTTGTCTACAATCCGCAAGACGAGACGGTGCGTCCCTTCCCGGCCACAGCCACCTTGCCGTTTTCCGGTGCCGTGCCAGCCCTCGCCCCCAAGTTCGTCTACAGCATCGTCAAGGACCAGGAGGGCGGCCTTTGGTACTCCACGTTTTACGGTGGCGTCTATTACGTGTCGCCGATGGGCAGCCGCTTCCGCTCGTTCACCCCGGAGACGTCGCCCTTGCTCCGTGGCAACATCGTCTCGCGTTTTTGCGAGGACAGCCGCCACCGCATCTGGGTGGCCACCGATGACGGCGGTGTCGACTGCTACGACCCGTCGGTCGGTCGGATGGTCGACTTCCCCGCGCGCCAGCGGCTTGCCACGGTCAACGCCCACGCCTTCCTGCCCATGGGCGACAACCTGTGGATAGGCACCTACGCCCAGGGCATCCTCTGCATGAACACGGCGACGGGCGCGGTGACCCCCGTGCCCCATGCGCCCGCCAGCACCTACTCTTTTTGTCGCGACAGCCGCGGCCGCCTGTGGGTGGGCACCATCGACGGCGTCTACCTGGCCGACCCCGCCCGGGCCTCCTTCCGCCGCGTGAAGAAGTACGCGTCGCTGACGCTCGACATCGTGGAGGACCAGCGCGGCAACGTGTGGTTTGCCGCCCAGGACGAGGGCCTGTGGCGTCTCGACAGCCGTGGCCGCTGGCACCACTACCTGCCGGCCGCGGTGGGCCAGGACCCCAATGTGCGACAGACGCGTGACCTCTGCGTGGCCCATGACGGCCGTGTGCTTGTGGCCACGCCGCAGGGTGTCTATGTGTGGCGCGCCGACGCCGACACCTTCGAGCACCTCGCCACGGAGCTGCCCCTCCACGACATCAACGCCATCGTGGAGGACGCCGGCGCGCTCTGGCTCTCCTCCGACCAGGGCATCCTCCGATATTCGCAGGCTGACGGCCTGCAGATGTTCAACCGCTACGACGGCATCGCCGGCGAGCAGTTTGGCCCGTCGTCGGCCCTCAAGGCCTCCGACGGCTGCATCTATTTCGGCTCCACCCATGGCTTCACCTGTTTCTACCCCTACCAGGTGAAGGTCAACAGCCATGAGGCCCCCGTGGTCATCACGCGCCTCGACATCTTCGGCCAGCCTGTCAGCGCCGGCACCGACCGCCTGCCCGAGGCGTTGTCCCGTGCGCGCGAGCTCGACATCTACGCCAGCGACGACATGTTCACCCTCCATTTCGCCTCGCTCAGCTATTGCTCGCCCGAGAAGAACCGCTACGCCTACATGCTCGACGGCTTCGACAAGAAGTGGAACTACACCCTCACCCCCTCAGCCACCTACACCAACCTGCCCTCGGGCACCTACACCTTCCGTGTGCGCGCCACCAACAGCGACGGCGTGTGGACCAGCGAGGAGGCGCGCCTCACCGTGGTGGTCCATCCGCCCTTGTGGTGGAGCTGGCCGGCCCGGGTCATCTACCTGTTGCTCATCGTGGGCGCCATCTGGTTCTACATCCACCTGCGGCTGAAGGCCGCCGAGCGTCACCATCTCCGCGAGATGCGCCGCCTCAATGAGCGCAAGGACCTGGAGGTGAAGGAGGCGCGCCTGCGCTTCTTCACCATGATAGCCCACGAGATCCGCACGCCGGTGTCGCTCATCATCGGGCCGCTGGAGACGCTCATGCGCCATGTGGCCAACCACGCCGACGACACGGTGCTCGCCGCCGATGGCGACAGCCTGAAGATGATCGACCGCAACGCCCATCGCCTGCTGGAGCTTGTCAACCAGCTCCTCGACTTCAACAAGGTGCAGCAATCGGGCATGGTGATGCGCTTCGCCGAGCGCAACGTCTACGACATCGTGCATGCCGTGGCCGAGCGCTTCGCCCCGACGCTTGAGCAGAAAGGCGCTCGCTTCACCGTCGACTATCCGCCCGAGACGTTCACGGCTGTCGTCGACGCGGAAGCGGTGACCAAGGTCATCAGCAACCTCATGACCAACGCCACGAAGTACACCCACACGCAGGTGTCGCTGCGTTGCGTGCCCGCCGCCGACGGCCAGACATTCACCATCACCGTCTCCGATGATGGCGTGGGCATCAGTCCCGCCGACCAAAAGAAGATTTTCGGGGCGTTCTACCAGGCGCAAGACAACAAGCCGGGCACGGGCATCGGGCTCGCCATCGTCGAGTCCATCGTCAAGATGCATGGCGGCACGGTCAGCGTCGCCTCGCAGGTGGGCCGTGGCGCCACGTTCACCGTGGTGCTGCCCACGCGGCAGAAGGCGACGGTGAAGGCTGATGGGCAGGATGGGCAGGATGGACATGGGCCTAATGGGCATAATAGGCCCATAATGCCTAAAGGGCCCATTGTGCCTAATGGGCCTATTGAGCCCACCGCCGCGCTGCCCGCCACCGACCATCCCTATCTCCTCATCGTCGACGACAGCACCGACATGTTGCGCTTCCTCACCGACAACTTCCAGGCCGACTACACGGTCGTCACCGCGCAGAATGGCGAGGAGGCGCTCGGCAAGCTGCGCGCCAACCCCATCGCCATGATCATCTCCGACTGGATGATGCCGGTCATGGACGGTGCCGAGTTCTGCCGCCGCGTCCGCGCCGACCGCCGTTTCAGCCACATCCCCTTCGTGATGCTCACCGCCAAGACCGACGACGACACCAAGACCGCGAGCATGAACTGTGGCGCCGACGCCTACATCGAGAAGCCGTTCTCCATGGAGTATCTGCAAGCCTGTATCCGCAACATGCTCGACATGCGCCACCGTCTCTTCCGCCTGTTCTCGACCTCTCCCGAGGCCACGGTCAGCGACATCGAGGCGTCGCCTGTCGACAGCGAGCTGCTGCAGCAGATGACCAAGATCATCGAGGACCACATCGACAGCAAGGAGCTCAGTGTCAACTACCTCGCCGAGCAGCTCAACATGAGCCGGTCGGGCCTCTTCGCCAAGGTCAAGGCCATCACCGACGTCACCCCCAACGAGCTCATACAGGTCGTCCGCCTCAAGCGCGCCGCCCAGCTCTTGCGCGAGGGCAAGTATCGCGTCAATGAGGTGAGCTACATGGTGGGCTTCTCCTCGCCCAGCTATTTCTCCAAGTGCTTCACCAAGCAGTTTGGCAAGAAGCCCGGCGAGTTCAAGTAGCCCGCGACAGCCGTCTCTCCGTCATCCATCAGAAACAACCTATCAGCATGAAGAAAACCCTATTGTCCCTCAGTCTCCTCCTGGCCACGCTCACGGCCGGCGCGCGTGGCCTGCTCATCAAGACCACGACCGGCCTGGAGGCTTATTTCCCCATCACCGACACCGACCGCCCCGTGATGCGGTTCATCAACCAGCAGGTATGGGTCGCCGGCCGCCACTACCAGTTTGGCCAGGTCGCCGAGTTTCGCCTGGTCGACGCCGACCTGACAGCCATCAGCCTGCCCGCCGAGGGGCTTGCGGCCGAGGGTTGCCTCGTCGTGGCCGCCACCGACGCCGTGACCGTCTGCGACCTCAGCGGCAAGCGCCTCCCCGTGCGTGTGACCCAGGCCGACGGCCACCAGGTGGTGGACCTCACGCGCCTGGCCCATGGCACCTACGTGGTGCGCGCCGGCAAGCGCAGTTTCAAGTATGTCAAGAAGTGAAGCGCCATGAGAAAGACACTATGCCTCATCGCCGCCCTCGTCGCCCTTGTGGCGCAGGCGCAGGACCGCATCCACGTGCGGCTGAACGACTACAACACCCATTGGGATTTCCCTTACGTCACCGGCGACATAGACCACTTCGAGTTCTCCGCCGACCGCGCCACGCTGCGCGCCCTCACGCCCGACGGCGTCGTCATACCCTTTGCCGCCTCGAAGGTCGACTCCGTGACCTTCGAGGATGAGCCCGCCGTGGAGACCAAGGACCGCTACAAGGTGTTCCAGATGTACATCACCGTCAACAGCGGCGCCGACATCACCTCGCGCGACGAGTATGTGCCGTGCCACGTCAGCCTCAACGCGCGCGGCTCGTTCTCCAACTACTCGGCGCCCGCTGCCATCCGCGGCCGCGGCAACTCCTCGTGGAGCTGGTACGACAAGAAGCCCTATCGCCTCAAGCTCGACGAGAAGCACAAGCTCCTCGGACTGGGCAAGGCCAAGAGCTGGGTGTTGCTGGCCAACTACCGCGACGTGACCGACCTGATGAACACCTTCGTCTTCGAGGCCGCCCAGTGGCTCGGCATGCCCTACACCAACCACACGCGCTACGTGGAGCTCTTCGTCAATGGCGGCTACCGCGGCCTCTACCAGCTCACCGAGCAGGTGCAGCAGGGCAAGAACCGCGTGGACGTGAGCGACGACCGGGGCATGCTCCTCTCCCTCGACCAGGACGACGGACCCCAGCTCAGTCCCGCGGCCACCGATAACTTCTCCTCGTCGGTCTACCGCATGCCCGTCTGCGTGAAGTATCCCAAGGACGAGGCCCTCACCGACAGTCGCCGCGACTCGGTCAAGGCGCAGCTCGCCCTCCTCGAGGAGGCCATCGAGAGCCGCGACTCGGCGCGCATCTACAGCCTGCTCGACGTGCCCTCGATGATCCGTTACCTGCAACTGCAGGAGCTCGTGGAGAACGTGGAGCTCGTGGCGCCGCGCAGCGTGTTTCTCTTCAAGGACGGCGACGGCAAGTGGACCATGGGCCCGCTGTGGGACTTCGACGCCGGCTACGATTTCGACTGGACCACGATGACCACCGGCCACGACTACTATGCCGACTACCGTGAGCTGGTGCTCGGCTCCAATCCGCTCCAGCGCAACGGCTACGACCACAACATACCCGCCTTCTTCACCGACCTCTTCGGCTGCCAGGCCTTCGTCAGCGACTACAAGGCGGAGTGGCGCCGCGTGGCCGACAGCATCGTGGCGAAGCCCTGGGACGAGTGCATGCGCTATGAGGTCGAGCTCCGCAAGGGAGCCATGGCGCGTGAGCAGACGCGCTGGCCCATCCAGGGCAAGACCTTCGACGGCGAGGTGGAGGCCATGCACCAGTGGCTCACGCGTCGCGCCGCCTACCTGTCGGGTGTCATCGCCGCCTATCCCGACCCGTCGCCCGCCGGTCCGCCCACCGACGAGACGCTGGCCGGCACCCTGCGCGTCAGCACGCAGATGACCCGCCGCGGCGGCTTCTCGCAGACCAACAAGGTGGTGGTGGACAAGACCCAGTTCCTGCGGCTCATCGGCGTCAGCGAGGCGCAGTTTGACGCCACGAAGCTCAGCATCGTGCCCCTCACCACCGACGGGCAGGAGGGACCCAACGGCACCAACGGCACCTATGGCGGCTGGTTTGACGCCGACGGCAACCCTGGTGCCTTCGCCGACGGCCACGTCTACATCGAGGTCTTCGACGACCTCTTCCGTTGGAATTGCGGCCTCTACCAGGCCAACTGCTCCGACGACAGCCACACCGTGACCATGCAGATGCGCTATCAGGACGGCACGGCGCTCAAGAGGGTCAACGTCGTCGTGACCTTCTCCATCACCGGCAATGGTGGCTGGTGGTGAGAATTCACCGAAATCCGCAACTTTTTTCTGAAAAAACACGCACCTCCCGACCTTCCCATCTGGAGAGCCGCAACCGCCGTGGGGAGCCCTGAAGGGGCGGAATGGTGGCGAAAAAGGAGAGGGTGGGGCGCCCGCTCCGCGCGAGAAATGCCAAATCGTGGCAAGACAGC
>DAIOEQ010000001.1:28849-31760 GCA_036746215.1 Prevotella sp. | reverse complement strand
GCCAAGTCACAAAAAGAACACGGGCAACAGCCCAAAAGCCGTTGCCCGCCCCCCCGTTTACTTCAGGCGTGTTCTAAAAGCCACAACAAGGTTAATCCTTAGGACACGCCATCATTCAAAATAAGACTTTGGCCGAATTACCTGCCATGCGGACAACGTACAGGCCATGACCACCGAGAGCCAATGTGGCGCTACCGTCATGTCCGATGATTGCCGAACGACACATACGGCCGTCCACAGAATAGACCCTCACGACCTCACCTGCCTTACCATGGCAAACCAAAGTTCCGTCCGAGCGGACAAGCAACCGGTTGGCATTGACCGTATGTTCGGCGATCGCCATCGGGTCATTAAGAGCCACATATTGTTCTGCCGACCATAGGGTATGAGCGCCATCCTCTGACACAGCCATCACCTTGTAATAATATCCCGTCTCCTGAGACGTCAAGCCTTCCACCTTGCAAGACTGCACATTCCCCACATTGGCGGCATTGAAATTCTCAAGGACATTTCGCTCGACGCCACCCACCATGACATGGATGTCATCCATGGCAAGGTTGGCCCCGTCTGACTGCAGGTAGGTAAACCGTAGCTGACGGGTACCTGCAGGTATGCTATCCACATTGTAGGTGGCACCATCTGTCGACAAATCGCTTATCTTGGCAATGGCAGTCCACTGCCCGTCAATGAGTCCGTCCACCACGACAGCGCTTTCCGGCTTATATCCCGCAAGCCTGGCCCAGAAAGAACATGAAAGCACATCGTGCTCATACATGGCCGTGGTGATGGTCGCGCCGTCCTTGTCGAGCTTGGCAGACGGCGAAGCCTTTCCACACCAATTGGGGTCAGTGTAACGCGTCACCTTCAGGGAATAGTTCCAACCCGTTGGGACACGGAAAATGAGAGAGCCGAAATCACAGACATCGGCTTTAGGAGCCACCTCATATGCGCCTTCGACCGTGAGCAGATAATGATCAGCACCCTCCACAGGCTTCCAGCAAGCCGTGAAAGCATCGTTACCCACATTGGAAGCGGGCATCACCACTGGTGTCATATAAGGGAATGTCATCTCTGAAGTCTTGACGGTTATGGAAGAAGGCTCGGAAACACGCGTACCGGATATGGCTGTGACCTCCGCCACATAATCCGTCGCCGCGTCAAGTCCGCTCACATCGACGGACGTCGACTTCGCCGCAACCTTCGCTGCGTGAAATCCCTCCACATACTCTTTTTCCGTTCCGTTGTATTTATACACACTCACAGCGTATTCCTTGGCGCGCTCAACGGGTTGCCAGCTGAGGTGCATGGAGATGGGCGTGACATCCGACTCCTTCAGCTCGCCTGGAGCCTGAAGAACAAAGTTGCCGCCATCGACGTCAAAATAGATATTGCCGTCAGACTCCATAATGCCCGTGATGGGGAGGCCTGGGTCTTTCTTGTACCAATCGAGGAACGCCGGCGTTGTGGTGGCTGTGAACTCGGTCTTGTCAAGTGAGCCTGGCCATGCCGCGCCCTGTGACGACTTGCCCGCGCCGTTGGCTTCCACGAGGTCCACATACTGGTGGTCGGGGTCGTTGTTCACGGTGTTGTCGTCCCACACGGAAGCAAGATAGTCAACATGCCATATCAGCATGCCGTGGCCTGGCAGGTAAGTGTCCCACGACGTCTGCTGCCTATTCTCAAACAAGAAGAACTCTTTGGGTCTTGACGTGCCTATCACGACAGCCTTATTGGATTTCTTGATATCCTCAAGCTTCACCGACGTGGCTTCGCTCACCGTCTGCAGGTCAAGCCACCCCATGGCATTTCGCTCATAGGCTGAATAAGTGGGAGGTGTGCGCGAGTCGTTGTTGTAGGGGCCGTAGTCCATCACCGACCACTCTCCAGGCGTGTAGTTGCCGCCTGACACTGTATTGTAAAGGTCGGGCAGTCCCATGATGTGCGAGAACTCGTGGCAGAACGTCCCGATGCCATCGGGCTTGTCGCCCTGCAATTCACAGGTGCAAGCATAATGGTCGACCAGCACACCGTCAACGGTGAACGCCTTACCGGCCTGCTCCAGGTTCCAGGCATGAGGCCACACCGTCTCGGCGGAACCGCCAGACGCCTCACCCTTGCCGGCATAAAACAGGAACACATTGTCAAGAATACCGTCTTTGTCACGGTCATACTGACTGAAGTCCACCGAGTCGTCAAGTTGCTTGATGGCGTCGATGACCATCTCCTCAGGCTGCCTGTCATGTCCTGACAATCCATTGCCACCATAGTATGACCGCTTGTTGGGCAAGGTCACGGGGCCATAGACATCACACGTCAAGTCAAACTGTCCGTTGGAAGCATCCAGGAAGTACTGTCTCGCACATCCCGTGGCTCCGTATTCGCTGAAGTCGTCCTTGTTGAGCATATCCGAGAAATACCGCTGCGGGTTCTCTGTCTTGAACTTCACGTCCTTGTACTCCACGAGCACCACTAAGGCTTTCTGCTTGCCCCTGGTGGGGAAGGTGGTACTGAACTTTCCGAGTCCCTCATGCGAATCAGCCTTGTACCGATTGGTGACAAGGGCACGCGCGCGAAGGGCGGACACCACGGCTCTCACATTTGTTCCAGCCAGTGAAGCCCTCATGGCCGCGGAACGCCTCTGAGCGTCACAAGCCAGATACTTCGTCTGCTCCAACTTGCCGTTCTTCATGGTCGCAAAGTACAGGCCTCCGTCAGCGTCTTCAACAAGCGGCAGGCTGTCGGTCGTCAGGTAATAGTGGAAGCGCTCGTCACCTTGCAGCGTGACGTTGACTACCGACCCGTCGGGCTGTTTGTATGGCCTGACGCCACGCTTGGCAGGAACAGCTCCCGCCTCCTGCGCTACCAGCGAGAGCGCTGCCACGAACACAGCTAATAATGTTTTTCTCATCTC
>DAIOEQ010000001.1:18499-28839 GCA_036746215.1 Prevotella sp. | reverse complement strand
ATGGTGATTTTGCTTGTTTTTCTCCCTTGTTTGCAGATGTACACGCCATGCACGGGACGGCTGACCCGCATGCCTGACAGGCTGTAGTACTCCCTCTTCTCGGCACAGTCATCCGCCACTTGGCTTATGCCTGTCGACACATCTTTCCACGCTCCATAGGTCACTTTGCCGTCGTCTTCCCACGAACCGTAGTAGTCGCTTTCTGCCTGCAGCTTATAAGTGGAATGGACGTATGTGGCGGGGAAGCCTGTGGCAGGATCGTTCTCCACCACGCCCTTTTCCCAAGAGTTGATGATGGTATGTCCGTAAAAGGTCTGGTCCTGCGCCTCGAGCAGGTTGCCGTAGTCGTCATACGTGTTGAGCACCTGGTTGATCGACTGCACAGGATAAGCTCCGCCAGCCGTGAGGTCCTGGTCGAGCACGGTCTTGGTGTAGTTGCCCTTCGCCCCGAAATCCTTATAGCTTGTCACCGATTTGGTGGGGAAGAGCGACAGGTAGCTATACTCGTAGGTCATGACATAGTCGAAGTCTTTCTCCGGATAATCCACCGTCATGGTGATGCCACTCTGGCTCGCCATGTCGACCTTCGCAGAGGAGATGCGATTGTTGCCCGACATGATCTCGTCCACACTGGCTATCTGGCCATCTGCTTGCTGCCACTTGCAGTCGGCATAGGCCTCGTTTGCGGCAAGCTCTATCGGGTCGGTGGCAGACTTTTGCGTGGCGACCGACTGGACAAGGGTCAGCGGCTTGTTGTCGTCGCCATAGGTGGTCTCCAGCAGCTGCGCCTCAAGCCATCCATTGTTGTACCAGGTGAAAGAGTGTACCGCTGTGATATTTCCGGCGGCGTCGCGCTCGATGATCTGCTTGTAACTGTCCTCGCTCATGGTCTTCGATCCGTCTGACGAGATGTCGTAGGCCTCCTGAGAGACCACCACGTCGGGGCGCACGTCATCGTAGGCCAGGTTCACCACATAGACCGTCTGCATGTCATCGGTGCTGAAACCGCCCTTTACGTCAGCCTGCGACAGGCGGCCCGTGTCATCATAAGTGTATTCGGCAAGAGAATAGGTGTAATACTGCGTCTGCGTGAGGTCGAGGTTCTCCACGAGCTCACTCAGCATGCGGCCTTGCCTGTCATATGTGTATGTGGATTTCGCATAATCCTTCCATTGGTTGCCGTCCCAGCTTGACTTGACGGCATAGCCTGGCTTCCATGCGGAAGGGTTGGCAGCCTCCTTTCGCTTCAGGGCAAGAAGGGCCGATTTCCCATGACGGGGCGCCTTCAAGGCCTTGGTAAGTGTCACCGGCAACTTCTTCTGAAAAGGATTGTCGACATAATGGCCCTGCGCCACGGCAACGCACGGACTGGCAACAGCCATCATGATAGCGGGAATAATGTTTCTCATCATTGGTTTTGTTAGAAAAAGGCGGAAAATGCCCTAAGGATTTTCCGCCTTGAGATATGATTATGTGTGATTATTTCACAAGTTGCTTGCTTGTCTTACCGTTCTTGTACTTGATGATGTGCAAGCCCTTGGCGTTGGCCGACACCTTGCGTCCGCTCAGGTCGTAAACTCCTTCCACCTCGCTTGAAGCGTGGTCGTAAACGCCATTGATGCCTGAAGGCTCGTCGCCGCAAGAGTTGATAAGCTCCGGCTTGCCGGTCCAGTTACCCGTGAAGTTGTGCCCGGCACCGTCATTAAGATTGAACTCGATGGTGTAGGTCTCACCGTCCTCATGCTGCGTGATGTTCAGGTCTCCCTTGTATGCGGGTGCGTTCACCTGGGGCTGTCCCTCAGCGTTGAAGTGGGTCAGGGCCCAAGTGCCCTTGAGCTGTCCCTCAGCGTTGATACCACCCTTGATGTACTCTCCCGCCCAAGGCGTGCGGCTTGGCGAGACGGTGTAAGTGTCTGTCTTAATGCCGTCGTAGAACGACTCGCCCTTCGAGCAGATATAAGAGATGAAACCATCATCCTTGCCTTCCGCCGGTAACAGCGTGATGTACCAGTTGCGCACGTCGCCATAGCTCTCATAGTCGCCGATGCACTCAAACTGGGCGCTGGCACCCTCAAGGTCAAGCGTCTTGTCCTCCGTGAAGTCGGTCAAGGGGATGTTGTTGACAGGCATGCTGCCCTCGTAGGTGAACTTGATGGAGAAGCCATAGTCGGTCAAGAAGTCGGCCACAATTTTCTTGTCGTTTCCCTCGCCGCTTACCGTGAGCGTTCCGCTGGTGGCGCAGCCCCACGCGATGAGCTGATTGGAGTAGATGTACTGGAGATAGGTTCCTACGGGATATTTCACACCAGCGAATTCGACCAGTTCGCCGGCGGTAAGGGTGTAGGCGTCACCGCCCGTCTCAGTGATGTTGTAGACGCCATTGGGAAGGGTCTTGGCCTGCGGGGCGTAAATGTCAAGATACATCTCACGTGCGGGAAGGCGATCGTAGGTGTAGTCGCCGTCTTCGTCCTTCGTCATGTCCGTCAGGTAGAGGCGAAGCTTCATGACGCCGTCAGAAAGCGACTTGTAGTTGCAACTGCCACTCTTGCAGATGAAATTCTGGTCTTTCTCAAGGTCCTCGCTGCCCTGGCTCAGGTCGTTGTAGACGATGAAGCGCGACTCATAGGTGACATGGTGTGTCTTGCCTATCTCATCCGTCAACACCAGGTCATACTTATAATAGGTGTTGCCGTCCTTCTCGTATGTGGAGATGACGAGCTTTCCGTCCGTGACACTCCGGTCAATCTCATAGTTGCCGTTGCCGTCGCGCTGGTAGATATGGGCGTCGTCCTTCAAGACATTGTCGCCAATCGTGGTTGAGAAGTTGTAGGTTCCGACCTGGGGATTGGGGTTGTACTCGTCGGAAGGGGCGGCGCCGAAGAACTCCAGCGCATACACGGTGCTACCTTTGTCGGGGTAACCCTCGCTGTTCAAATCCTTGTCACCAAGAACAAGGTAGTAGGCGTTCAAGGTGTGGCTTCCGTTGCTGAGTCGCGTGCCGTACCAATCCGCTTGGCACAACACACTGGCGTTGAACTCATAGTCATACTGGGTCTCGTCAGCCTTGGCAACGTTTGTGCCAAAGACCACTGCCATCATGAGCAGCAGTAATTTAGAAGTAAATAGCTTCATGCTCGTTGTTTTTAATGTTAATAATTAACGAATAGCCTTGTAAAGCATATTGCAAAAGTAGCCATTGCAATATGTTTGGCCACAAAAACAACGAGCGCTTTCGTTCAAAAACAAGTATTTGAACGAAATAATGCCATAATGCGCTCAAAAACGCGCATTACGATAACACAAAACACAGGTTTCGCCTATTCATCTTTCATTTTTGTCACTCTTTCATTTTTCGCGATGCGCTGGTAATCTGACGGCGTGAGCCCCGTTTCCTTCTTGAACGCCGTCACGAGGGAGGTTCTTGACCTGTATCCCACGCCCTGCGAGATGGCCTCTATCGTCAGGCCTCCATAATGTTCCACATCCGACAATCGCTTGCACGCCTCACGCACCCGGTACTGGTTGAGCAAGTCACGGAAGGTCTTGCCCAGGCTGTCGTTGAGCACCGCGGACAACGCACGTGGCGATATGCCGACTAGCTCCGCAAGCCGGTCAAGGGAGAAGTCGGGTGAGAATTTCTCATCTGTCTCTTCCATGACGGCAAGGATGCGCATCTTCTGTGACACGGCGCTTTGCGGAGCCGTGTAGGATGTTTGCGCAGAGGCCATCGTGTCCGTGTTGGCCTCTTGCTCCAAGATGCGCTTCTCTTCCTTTTCCTTTCTCAGTATTTCCTGTTGCTTTTCATATAGCATGAGATAGCGGGAACGCAAACGACGGTTTCTGGCCATCACAAACAGCAGAACGGCAACGACAAGCAACAACAGAAGGCATGAGCCGGCGACAGCCCACTCTCGGATCTTTTTCTTATGGTTGGCCTCCGCAAGCATCAGGGCCGACCGATGTTTTTGCATCGCCAGGTCGTTGAGGAACTTCATGTTCTCAATAGACGAGAGATTGTCGACATTGTAAAGGGAATCGCGCAACACCAACATTTGTCCATACGCCTCCTGGGCTTTCTCTTTCTCTCCTTTTTCCGCGTATACGGAACGCAGCAACTTATAGGCGTTGGCCTTGACGTCATTACCCCAATAGCCGTGAGGCGCGTCAAGGATGCGGTTGATGTAATGCAGGGCAGAGTCGGGCATGCCACGCTTCAGGTACAGCGAAGCCGTGAGGGTCAGGGCCTGTGCTTTCCAGGCTTCGTGAGATATGCTGTCGTCGATATTGTCAATGGATTGTATCAAGAAGGCGGTCGCCTCTGACGGGTTCTTGTCTATGTAGGCTTGCACGGCCTGGCACCTAAGGCGTGAATACTTGTAGAGGGGCGTATTCGCAGGTATCTTGAGCCTTGCGAATGTTTTCACCGCATCCTTGTAGCTGTTGACATGGCTGAAGTTCTGGTCAAAGTCCGTGAGGTTGCAAAACGAGGCACACACGATCGTCCAACGCTTGTTCTCACATGCGAGATTGATAGACTGCTTGTACAGGCTGATGGCCTCGTCCATGAACTCGGAAGACTTCACATGCTCGGAGAATATGGAATACAGATTGGCCATGTTCATGTAGACTGTGGCCAGTGTCTTCGAGTTTTCCACTCCCTCGCATATTTCCTTGGCTTTCATCAAGGCTGTATAAGCCGCCTTGCAGTCTATGCCAAGTTGCAGATAAACATAACCAAGATTATTTGCAGCTTTGCCGCATAGCTCGCGCTGATTGGGCGAGAGGTCTTTCCGGTAGGAGTTGACAACTTTCCGAAAGCAGAAGACAGCGCTGTCCACATTTTCCTTTGGGCCAAGAAGATATTGTTTCCCCCTGTCAATCAAGCGTTGTGACTCCCTCACGCTCAACGAGTAAGCGCTCGAAACATTTAGCAGTGCGAATATCGTCGTCAATAAGATTTTTACCATCATGTGCTTACCTAATTAGGCATTGGAACCAATGCCGCTTTGCCACTCACCGCCTTGCCTCCATCGTCTTGTTTCCCCCTGGATGCCGAAGAACCGAAAAGCCAATGGTGAGCTATTGGCAAAATTAATAATAAAATATGATAATCTTTCTAAATTTTCGTAATTTCCACACATTGAGCACTGATTATGCGCACAAAATAGTTGGCCATCGAGAAAACGGGCTTGCGCACGGCCATTACTTAATTTTGATGCCACACAAAACGGGAAAGCCTGGCCTGTTTATGGATTTGTCTTGTTTTTTGGATAAAAACTTTGCACGTGAATTCTTCTCAAATAGCTTGCCCAAAAAGCGATTTTGCCCTCTCAACCGAACGTTTACATCACGGAAAGGTCCTCTTGAAACCAAAACATGTCGCGAAAACTGCTCCATCAAGGCTCGAGAAGCACTTTATCGAGGCATAACAACTGTTCCATTGGGTCCCGATAAAGCAACTATCGTGTCTCAATAAGGCACCAACGCTTATGAAAAGAGTTTACTTTGGCTACCAAAACAAAAACGCATTTCACAAGCGCCTGATTTACACTAAGTTATAAAGCATATTCAAAATTCGCGTATTTCCGTCCGAAATTTCTGTTCTTGAAACGAACGGCACAATTCCGCATGTAGTTTGTCTTGTATTTTCCACAGGCTTGCGATTTCGCCTTTGCAGACAGGAACACGCGACAAGACGTGGACCTGTTTGAACAATAAGAACGACAGCGAAAACGCCTCGACCCAATTTGCCGAACCATCCATAACGAAAATGCGGGCAATGACCCGAAAGCCATTGCCCGCACTCTGTTTCGCTTATAGCGACGAAGACGATTACTCCTTGTTGGAACGCTTGCGCTCGAGATGATCGAGAATGATCTTGCGCATGCGGATGCTCTTCGGCGTGACCTCCACATACTCATCGCCCTTGATATACTCAAGGCACTCCTCAAGGCTCATGACGGTCTTCGGCACAATGTGGGCCTTCTCGTCGGAGCCTGACGCACGCACGTTGGTGAGCTGCTTGGCCTTACAGACATTGATGACCAGGTCGTTGTCGTGGACGTGCTCGCCAACCACCTCGCCAGGATAGACCTCCTCACCTGGGTCGATGAAGAACTTGCCACGGTCCTGCAGCTTGTCGATGGCGTAGGCGTAGGCCGTGCCACCATCCATGGAAATCATGGAGCCGTTGGTGCGGCGCACGATCTCGCCCTTGTAAGGCTGGTACTCCTTGTAGCGGTGAGCCATGATGGCCTCGCCCTGCGACGCCGTCAGCACATTGGTGCGGAGGCCGATGATGCCACGCGAGGGAATGTCGAACGTGATGTTCACGCGGTCGCCCTCAGTGTCCATGCCTGTCAGGTCACCCTTGCGGCGGGTCACCATGTCGACCATCTTCGATGAATAGTCTTGCGGCACGTTGATGTCGAGTTCCTCGACCGGCTCATATTTCTGGCCGTCAATCTCCTTGTAGATAACCTGGGGCTGGCCCACCTGAAGTTCGTAACCCTCGCGGCGCATGGTCTCGATGAGCACCGAGAGGTGCAGCACGCCACGACCCTTGACAATCCACTTGTCGGTGGAATCCTCGAAAGGCTCCACGCGAAGGGCTATGTTCTTCTCGAGTTCACGCTGCAAGCGGTCGTTGATCTGGCGAGAAGTGCAGAACTTGCCCTCACGTCCGAAGAAAGGCGAGTCGTTGATGGTGAACAACATGCTCATCGTGGGCTCGTCGACGGCGATGGGAGGCAGGGGCTCGGGGTTCTCAAAGTCGGCGATGGTGTCACCGATCTCGAAGTGCTCCAGGCCGACCACGGCGCAGATGTCGCCACTCGACACGCTGTCGACACGCTTGTGGCCGATGCCCTCAAAGGTATGGAGCTCCTTGATCTTGGTGCGCTCCTGGGTGCCATCGCGATGGCAGATGACGATGTTCATGCCATCGGTGAGGGTGCCACGGTGCACGCGCCCCACGGCGATGCGGCCCGTATAGTTGCTATAGTCGAGAGAGGTGATGAGCATCTGCGGTGTGCCGTCGAGGTGCTTCGGGGCGGGGATGACCTCCACAATCTTGTCAAGCAGGTAGTCGATGTTATCGGTGGGCGTCTTATAGTCGGGGCCCATCCAGCCGTTCTTGGCCGAGCCGTAGACCACAGGGAAGTCGAGCTGGTCCTCCGTGGCGTTGAGATCGCACATCAAGTCGAACACCATCTCATAGACTTGCTCGGGACGGCAGTTGGGCTTGTCGACCTTGTTGACCACCACGATGGGCTTGAGACCAATCTGCAAGGCCTTCTGCAGCACGAAGCGCGTCTGGGGCATCGGGCCCTCAAAGGCGTCGACGAGCAGCAAGCAGCCATCGGCCATGTTGAGCACGCGCTCCACCTCACCTCCGAAGTCGGAGTGGCCCGGGGTGTCGAGAATATTGATTTTTACTCCTTTCCAGTTGATTGAAACGTTCTTTGACAATATGGTTATCCCTCGTTCACGCTCCAAGTCATTGGAGTCGAGCACTTCGCCGCTGTTGTCCTGGCCGTCACGGAACAGTTTGCCAGCGAGCATCATCTTGTCGACCAAAGTAGTCTTGCCGTGGTCAACGTGCGCAATAACTGCGATGTTACGAATGTCTTGCATTGCTTTACCTTAAAAAATAGCGATTATATTTTGTGTGCAAAATTACTAAAAATAATCGAAAGGCTTGTGAGAATGGATGAAAAGTTGTACCTTTGCACCGCATTTTCGGAAATACCGAAGCATTTGCGGCCGCCAAAGGTTTTTGATTAGGGCCTCCGCGCGACCAACAGATGTTAATGATGCAACTATCATTAATCAACAAAACAACGTATCTTAACTCACAGAAGAAGGAAGAGATCTTCGGCCAGTATGGCAAGTCAACAACGGACACAGGTTCTGCAGAGAGCCAGATTGCCCTGTTCACCTACCGCATCAAGCACCTGACAGAGCACGTCAAGGCCAACCACAAGGACTTCGTCACCACACGTTCGCTGACACAGCTCGTCGGCAAGCGCCGTCGCCTGCTCACCTACCTGAAGGAGCGCGACATCAACCGCTACCGTGCCATCGTGAAGGCCCTCGGTCTGCGCAAGTAAAGCAAGCGGGGCACAAGCCTGTGGCCCAAAGCAAAGGAAACATAAAGAGCCGCATCATCTGCAAAGGTGATGCGGCTCTTTCGCGTTTATGTCTCCAAAAAGTCATTCTCTTTCGTTGGGGTGAAGGAGGCAGCGCCCTATGAACGCACCTGCGTCAAGCCTCATCGAGAATCTCCCTCAACGGCTCCATGACGAAAGCCCGCTCGCGCATGTGGGGATGAGGAATGACCAGGTCGGGCTCATTGACACACAGGTCATCATAGAGCAAGATGTCGATATCGATGACACGGTCGTGATACTCGCCGTCCGTTGTCTTCCGCGTACGTCCCAACTCACGCTCTATTTGCTGGGTAATAGCCAGCAACTGGCGTGGCGAGAAAGTCGTCACGCAACAGACGCAGGCATTGATGAACTTATTGGGTGAGACGAAACCCCACGGCTCTGTCTCAAGCAACGACGACTGGCGCTCCACCTCGCCAACGCGCTCATTGAGCAAGGAGATGGCCTCACGGACCAGTCGCTTGCGGTTGCCGATGTTGGAGCCAATGCTGAAATACACGTGATGAAGCATGTCAAGTGGCTTGAAGGGTCAGGACACGGGACTGCCGATTAGTCGACAATCAGCAGGCTGTCGCCAAAGCAACCAAACTTATAACCGTTTTTCAAGGCTTTGTCATAGCACTCCATCACGGCCTCGTAGCCTCCAAAGGCCGCCGTCGACATCATGAGCGTCGACTCCGGATGATAGAAATTGGCCACCATACTGTTGGCAAGTCCGAAATCATAGGGCGGGAAGATGAACTTGCTGGTCCAGCCATCATACTCCTTGAGTAAGCCATCGGTGCCCACGGCTGTCTCCGTGGCTTTCACGACACTCGTGCCGATGGCACAGACGCGATGCCCCTCCTGCTTGGTCTTGTTCACGATGTCGCAAGCTTCCTTGGTCACGAGCATCTGTTCGGAGTCCATCTTGTGCTTGGTCAGGTCTTCCACCTCAATCTGCGAGAAGTTGCCCAAGCCGCAATGCAATGTGATGTAGGCCGCGTTGACGCCCTTGATTTCCATGCGCTTCATCAGCTCACGGCTAAAATGCAAGCCCGTGGCAGGAGCCGTGACAGCGCCTTCGTTCTTGGCGAAGACACACTGGAAGTCGTCCACGTCGTCGGCAGTGGCGTGAGAGTGGACGTGCATGCCATGCATGGTGGGGTCCTCAGGACGCCCGTTGAGAACATAATCGGGAAGGGGCATCTCTCCCAGGGAGAACAAGTCCTTCTTAAACTGGTCGTGCGGACAATCGTAAAGGAAACGCAACGAGCGGCCACGACTGGTGGTATTGTCATAGACTTCAGCCACCATGGTGCCCACCTCGTCAAAGAAGAGCTTGTTGCCAATGCGTATCTTGCGGGCGGGCTCAACGAGAACATCCCACAGGTGCGTCTCCTCATTGAGCTCACGGAGGACAAACACCTCAATCTTGGCATCGGTCTTCTCCTTGGTTCCATAAAGACGGGCGGGGAACACCTTGGTGTCATTCATGATGAACGTGTCGCCCTCATCAAAATAATTGAGAATGTCCCGGAACTCAATGTACTGGCCCTCAATGGGCTTTCCCTTCGCGTCCTTCTTAAACATCTCAATCTCGCCGGTCGAACGGTGCAGCACCATCATGCGGGCCTCGTCACGACGCGTAACGCGGAACGACTCCTTGGTGCCGTCGTCGTTGGTAAACTCACGCACCAGACTATGCGGATAAAGGGCTATTTGCTCTTGGGGCAACTTAAACCTGAATTGTGACAGTTTCATATTTCTTTGAAGTTTGAACTCTATTACTTAGGCTCGGCACTCAGGATGGGAAGGGGAATGCACGGACGCCATTTGTTTTCTTTGACTTGATTGTGAATGGGATATACAGTCTGTTTTCCTTCCTTTAGGCCAGGCTGCCATCCTCATGAGGGGGCATCACCACATCTTGTTGGGCCAACCACTCACTGAAATGGTCGAAATCGACACAATCGGCAACTGTGAAATCGCCCACGCGAGTGCGCCGCAGGTCGGTGAGATAAGCTCCACTGCCCAACGCCCGTCCAAGGTCACGCGCCAAAGCGCGGATATAAGTGCCTTTGCCACACACCACTCGAATGGATATCTGATGTCGTTCGGCGTCAAAATCGGTGAGTTCTATCTCATCGATGTGGATATGCTTGGGCTTCAACGCCACCGCCTCGCCAT
>DAIOEQ010000001.1:12874-18489 GCA_036746215.1 Prevotella sp. | reverse complement strand
CGAAGCTGGTAAGCGCGCGTCCCCTCCACTTTGCATGCGCTATAGGTGGGAGGCACCTGGTCGATATCGCCCACAAACTGTGGCAACGTCTCCAACACCAAGTCACGGGTGATATGGCGCCAGGGATAGGTGTGGTTCACCGTGTGCTCACGGTCATAGCTGTCGGTGGTGGCACCCAGTTGCAGCGTGGCGGTATATTCCTTGGTGTGACTCTGCAGTTCCTCGATGCGCTTGGTACAACGGCCCGTGCAGAGAATGAGCACACCTGTGGCCAGGGGATCGAGTGTCCCGGCATGGCCCACCTTCACCTTGTGCCCCAAATAGTGGGAAAGCAAATAGCGAATGTGGGCCAAAGCGCCAAAGCTCGACATGCGATAGGGCTTGTCGATGGCCAAGATCTCACCTTTGATGAAGTCCATGGGCTGACGATAAGTGGTCAATGGCTCAAAGGAAGCTAACCACAAGGGTCACAACGCCCACCACAGCACAATAAACGGCAAAGTAGACGAGCTTGCCACGCTTCACGATGTCGACCATCCAACGGCAGGCCAGACAGCCAAAGACAAACGCAGTGACAAAGCCGACAACCAACGCCGACACGGGGATATCGCCCATCACGGTGCTCACGCCGCCCTTCACCATCTTGAGGGTATCGAGCAGAGCCTCACCCAATATGGGAGGAATGACCATGAGAAACGAGAACTGCGCCAGCTTCTCCTTCTTGTCGCCAAGGAGCAGGCCCGTGGCTATGGTGCTGCCAGAGCGCGAGAGGCCCGGCATGACGGCTACGGCCTGGGCCAAGCCAATGACAAAAGCGTCCTTCAGGCTAATCTTCTCCTTCTGCCTGGGTTTGGCGAAATAGGAGAACGTGAGCAGAGCCGCCGTCACCAGCAGCATCAGTCCCACGATGAACAGGCCTGACCCGAAAATCTCCTCCACCTTGTCCTTGAAGAACACGCCAACAACTCCCACAGGAATCATCGACACCACGATGAGAGACGCGTAGCGCGTACCCTCGTTCCAAGAGAACTTGAAAAGGTCGCGGAAAATCCACACGATCTGCTTCCAAAAGATGACAAGCGTGCTCAAGACCGTGGCCACATGGACGGCAACGGTGAAGGCAAGGTTGTCCGCCCCGTCCACATTCATGAATGAGGACATGATGGACAGGTGCCCGCTACTGCTGACAGGAAGATACTCTGTGAGTCCCTGGACCAATCCCAGGATGAATGCTTGCAAATCGTTCATGCCCTATCAATCCTCCTTAACTTCGTTGTGGGTTGGCAATTCAGCGTCATGGTCCTTTGGCTTACGGATGATGGCGTAAATCATCGAGACAAATCCGATGAAACAAACCACAGGGGCCACCTTGATGCGGCGCACGCTGAAGATGTCGGGGTTGAAAGTTTGCTCGGTTGATGAGGGACCGCTCATCAGGATGAAACCAATGACCACGACGGCAAAGCCAATGGCCAACAAAATGAAGTTAGTACGGTCGAATGCTAAATTTCTTCTATCCATAGTTAGAATAACAACTTTGCGATTGAACGTTTATAATATGAATGACTTTAAATCTTGTAGAGCTCGCCGGCTTTCATCTTCAAGAACTTGTTGACGGAGATGCCGGCACACAGGGCGGTGATGATGATGCCAAAGAGAAACACCGTGACTCCCGTGATGGTCATCTCACGCCAAGAGATGACGGTCAGCACCTCCGGCTCATAGCAATAGAGCAAATACATGCCACCAGCAAGCACCGCGCAAGCCAAGAGTGCGGCCAGCATGCCCGTGAGAATGGCACGCTTCAGGAACGGCCACCGGATGAAACCCCACGAGGCTCCCACCAGTTTCATGGTATGAATGGAGAAGCGGCGGGCGTAAATGCCCAAGCGAACCGTGTTGTTGATCAGCGAGAACGAAACAAAAGTGAGCAACACTGCCAAGACCAACAACACCAACCCGATTTTCGCGAGGTTGTGATTGACTGAATCCACAAGGTCACGCTGATAGTTAATCTCTGACACCTTGGGGTATTGTTTCAGCTCCTTGGATATCCATTTCAGGGAGTCATTGTTGGCGTATTCGCTCTTCAATGTCAAGTCGACTGATGACGGAAGAGGATTGACACCATCCGTAAACTCAGAAGGATCGGTGCCCATCTCTCTCGTGGCATCCCTCAAGGCCTGCGTCTTGCTGATGAAATTGATGCTCTTGATGTAAGGGCGCTTGGCAAGGCCACGGCACAACGTCTGCGCCTCGGTGTCCGTCATGTCTTGTTCAAGCATCATGGTGACCACCAAGTTTTCCTTGACATACGACGACAAGTTGCGACCCAGAAGCGTGGAGAAGACAACTAATCCTAACAGGATGAGCACCAAGGCTGTGCTGATGCAGAGCGTGACTGACTGCAGGCGGATCGAACGCCCATTGGTCTTTTTACGTTTATGTCCCATTTCGAAATGGCTATAATAACCCAAATTTGCGTGCAAAGTAACAAAAAAAAAGTCACAATCACGAGGCTTTAACGTGCATTAACGTGTGACATCTGATAAATATCCGTATCTTTGCACGTGCATAAGGACTGCCGTTTTGCAACAGTTTAAAGAGAAACATGCGATTCACATAACAGGAAGTACTATGAGCACTATCATTTATCCGAGCCCCATCTACGGGCCCATCCATAGCCGCCGGCTGGGTCTCAGCTTAGGCATCAACCTCATGCCAGCCGACGGAAAGATATGCACCTTCGACTGCATCTACTGCGAATGCGGCTTCAACCGTGACCACCCCACCCGCACCCATCATCCCTCACGGCAGGAAGTGGCTACCGCCTTGGAGCGGCAGCTCATCAAGATGCACGCAAACGGCGAACATCCCGACGTGCTGACATTTGCCGGCAACGGGGAGCCGACAAGCAATCCCCACTTCCCGGAGATCATCGACGACACGATAAGACTGCGCGACAAATGGTGCCCAGAGGCAAAAATCAGTGTGCTGAGCAACTCGACATTCATCCTCCATGAGAAAACCAGGCGGGCGCTGATGAAGGTGGACAACAACATCCTCAAGCTCGACACGGTAAATCCAGACTACATCCAGGCAGTGGACCGTCCCACGCAACCCAGTTATGACGTGAAGAAAATCATGGAGAACATGAAGCTTTTCAACGGGCACATCATCATCCAGACCATGTTCATGAAAGGCTACACCATTGACACAAGTGGCAAGAAGGTGTCTGTGGACAACACGGGTGACAGCTATGTGAAGCCGTGGCTTGACGCCGTGCAAGCCATCGGCCCACAAGAGGTGATGGTATACACCATCGACCGTGAGACGCCCGACCACTACCTGCTCAAGGCCTCACATGAAGAGCTCGACAGCATACGCGACCGCGTAGTGGCCATGGGCATTCCCTGCACGGCCTCTTATTAGCAGATGACAGTAGCATTTGCGGCCAATGGGGGCAAGACAGCCTCTGTAACGCCAGACCTTCTCTACATCACCGCACCCACAAAGCACGCTATTCCCCACCCACATCCATGAAATTCAAAATAGCACAGGCCACGCCCGAACAGGCCGCAGACATAGCCTCACTGATCATGATGGCGGCAGACCATGCTTGTTGCCAATACTTTGCCGGTCCCAACCACACGCTGGACGACTTCCACACGATGATGACAGGACTGGTGAAACGCGAGGACAGCCAATACAGTTATCGCAATGTCTTGGTGGCAAAGACCGCCAAAGGCGACATTGCGGGCATCATAGCCGCTTACGACGGTGCCCGACTGCACGAATTGCGCAAAGCCTTTCTTAGGGCCACGAAAGAGCAACTGGGAGGCGACTTCTCGGACATGGCTGATGAGACGCAAGCCGGAGAATACTACATAGACTCGCTTGCCGTAAAGTCAGAGTATCGCAAACAGGGCATCGCCACGGCCCTGTTATACGAGCTGATACGTCGCCACGGCACGCGACAGCCCGTGGGCCTGCTGGTCGACCCGACACACCCTTGGGCAGAGCGCTTGTACCTGTCATTGGGCTTTCGCCTCGTGGGCAAGAACACATGGGGCGGACACCCCATGAAACATTTGCAATATCCGCCACGCTGTCCCTGGGCCGTGGGCAACAAGTTGCTGGAGAGATACCACGACGAGGAATGGGGCGTGCCCGTGCATGATGAGAAGCGCCACTTCGAGATGCTCGTGCTCGAGTCGATGTCGTGTGGGCTGTCGTGGCTGATGATGCTCGAGCGCCGCGAATTGTTTCGCCAATGCTTTGCGGAATTCGACCCCAAGTCGGTCGCCGCGTTCACCGAAGAGGATGTCTGCCGCATCCTCTCGACAGAAGGCATGATACGCTCGCCCCGCAAGGTGTGGGCCATGGTCAACAACGCCAAGGCCTTTCTGAAGGTCGCCCAAGAGTATGGCAGCTTCGACCGATATATCTGGCATTTCACCAATGGGCAGACATGGGTCTATCCAAGCCATCAAAAAGCATGGTGCACACGCAACGAGCTGTCTGACGAAGTGGCCAAAGACATGAAAAAACGAGGGTTCAAGTATGTGGGCTCAACCATCATCTACTCACACCTGCAGGGCATCGGCATCATCAACGACCATCTTGCTGGCTGCTTCCGAAAGCAAGATCTATCCCACGACAACATCGTCTTCAAGGAATGAAAACCACAAAAATCGACAATATCAGCATCCCCGTCACCCTCTATGAGGGCGCGCACCCAGAGGCGTTGCTCATCCAACCCCTCGAGCGAAAGGAAGCGGCGACCATAGACCACGAGGTGTCCTTGATTGCCAAGCACACAGAACGTTCCTTTGCCATGGCCGCCTTTAAGATTGACGACTGGCACCTTCAACTGACGCCATGGCATGACGACGCCATCTCACGTCGTGAGGAGGTAGGCCAACACGCCGAGGAGACGCTGCGCTTTATCACCGATGAACTGTTGCCCAAGGCAGAAAGCTTGTTAGGGCGTTTGCCCATCGTGCTGGGTGGTTATTCCCTGGCAGGGCTGTTTGCCCTGTGGGCATCCACACGCACGGGCATATTTGACGCCATAGCGGCAGCCTCTCCATCGGTCTGGATTCGTGAATGGCAAGCGTTTGCCAGCTCCCACCCCACCCTGTCGCGTTTGGTTTACATGAGTCTTGGGCGCAAGGAGGAGCGTGTGCGCAACGTGTCCATGTCC
Organism: Prevotella sp.; assembly: GCA_036746215.1. Taxonomy (GTDB): domain Bacteria; phylum Bacteroidota; class Bacteroidia; order Bacteroidales; family Bacteroidaceae; genus Prevotella. The sequence continues at coordinate 13,283 of DAIOEQ010000001.1, read as the reverse complement.
CGCGTGGGTGACAACATCCGTTTCGAGCAGCAACTGTTGGAGCAACAACTCGGCCCCAACAACACCACGCTCCAATGGAACGAAGGCGGCCACTTCGACCATATGGACGTTCGCACTGCTCAGGCCTACGCCTGGACGCTCAACAAGCTCCATGCTTTGCAATAAGCAACAAAATATTCCATTTTTTCTTCATGTTTCCAAGGATGGGACAGAGGTGGCATCGCCCTCATCTTGTTCTTGCCGGGGAGCATCCCCGAGTGCCTCTTTCAGGGGGACCCCAAGCAATTCTTCTATCCTGTGGCATTTCCGGCTAATGACCGAGGGGGCGCATTTCATGACTCTCGCTATGTCGGCTTGCTTGAAGTCCAACTTCATGAGATAAAGAAGGATAAGGTCCTTGTTTTCCAAT
>DAIOEQ010000001.1:11684-12864 GCA_036746215.1 Prevotella sp. | reverse complement strand
GGACTCCTGTTGGGGTGCAACTTGTCTACGGCGTCGAATATGGCTCCCCACATGTCCGGCTGCAACTTGTCTTTGGAACTGTCACGCAGGTCAGTGATCATCTTCACTACACTTGATATTTCCGGCGCTGTCTCCGCCCGCAGTTTCCTGTCCGCATTGATTTTATTCTGAAGAGATGTGTGTTCTGACATTAGCTTTTTCCGATCTTCCTTGATTTGTCTCATCTCCGTTAGCAACTTGACCTTTCTTACATTATAAATGTGTAGTACGATGAAAACCACCAAGATAGCCAACAGCAACACAATGATACCAATCATGAATATTTCTCCCTGTTTTGTTGGTTTCTTTGTTTGTCTATCCTTGCTTGTCTGATTTCTTCGAGCGATCGCTGTGCCTTTGCGTTATTTACCCCTTCAGCGTTCACTTCCTCTTGTGCGGAATTGTAATGTTCCATAGCAAGCATGGCGTATTCGAGAGCCATGTGCTGGTTTCCCTTTCCTTTGGCTATCAAAGCAATGTTCTTGGCGAGTTCCGCCTTGTTGCTTGTCCTTTCCTCCCGCTGATAAGCTGTCAGAGTATACTTTAGGGCAGAATCAGGCTGTTGAAGCATTATGAAATAAGAAGCGATGGCGGCATAGACATTGGCTGGTATATTGGCTAACTTGTTTTTCGTTATAATCCCATATATGAATTCAGCCTGTTCACACCCTTTATTATTGGCGTAAAACCCTAATTGCTCCCCCAAGTAATCCATATAGGCATCAGTCTTATCAGTGTTGATGATTCCCATGAGCGCTTTTTGATAGAATTCTTTGGCCTGTACCATTTTGCCACAAGATTCCGACATCCGCCCCAAGTCCTCGTAGGTAACGACGTCAACAGCATCCATCTTCACTCGTATCTGATAAGAGATAGTCGCCTGTTGTAGTGCTTCTCTATGGTCTCCTATTCGATAAAGTATTTCCGCGCTCTGCGAATGGACATTCGCAAGAGGCAAGGAGTCCTTCTCGCCTATCGCGTTGCTTTCCGCCAGTTCTATAGCTTGCTCATACATGATGATGGCAGATGGGAAATCTCCCATGTCCCTGTATGTGCTTCCCATATAATAAAGGCCCTGGAGTTTGTCATGTACAGTTCCATGTTTCTGAAAATAGTCATTCAGGCTGTTGATAGAGCTATC
>DAIOEQ010000001.1:7304-11665 GCA_036746215.1 Prevotella sp. | reverse complement strand
AGTTGCTGGTATCTACATGGGAAATCTTCTCTAAAGCCGATTGAGGATTGGTTTAAGTAAGCCAATCAAGCTGTTCTATGGTCTCGTTGTCCCTGCCATTGCATGATCCCAAAGAAATGACAAGAAGGACAACAATTCCAAGTATATTTGTAACTCGTTTCATATAGCAATTGTTTGTTACAAAAGTACAAAAAAACAAAGACACAATAACTATTTCAGTTAAAAACTTCGCCTCTTCGACCAAATTTGTTTCTCTTGTTGCCAAATAGCAATAGATTGCTAAGCAATGCTATGTGACAAGGTACCAAATTGAAAAGCGATAGCAACGGATTGGAACAAAATTCTGTTGGTTGTAACGCTTTAAAACCTTAACTTTGCGACAAAACAACTAAAAGCTATATGAAAAGACTTATTAGGCTTGGCCATTAATATGAATTGGACTGCTGCAAAGGTGTCCAACCAGCAGAAAATGCACATAATCTATAATACGTCTAAGAACACAAATCAGGGCGCACATAGAGTTCCGATGAAGTTGCCCGATCTTCCAATCACATGGTTAGAAGAAGGAAACTTACATCTTACCTGGCAAAAGGATGTGCTTAATGTCAGTATCCGTATTCTTAACGACGAAAATCAAACCATTTTACATAATGAGGAGATAGGAATAAAGGGAGAAGAAACCGTCATGGAGGTATCCAATCTTGAATCGGGGAAATACACAGATGACTATGGCATCCTATTGGGCAATCCTAAAGGCTCGGTTCGCATCATAGAAGCATGCAATCCGTTTTGCGGGCACTGCGGAATAGCTCACGGTGTGCTCTGTGAACTTTTGGAGGACAATCCCAATCTGTGCTTACAGATTATGTTTGTCATGGGTCCTGAAGATGCTGGTCACGATAAGACCCCGATAGACATGTTCCTCACCTTGTCGAAGAACGGCGAAGACATGTCCGCAGCCCTTAAAGACTGGTATGCGCAGACCATCAAGGATGCAGACGTGTTTGGCAGGGAACATTCGGTCAGGACGTGCAGGAGTAAAGAAAATGACCAGGAAGCCCGAAAAATGTCCGACTTCTGCAAATCAATGGAAATAACCAACACTCCGACATTCTTCATCAATGCGCATGAATTGCCCAGCCTGTATCATGTGGGAGACCTAAAATATTTTGTTTAACTAAAAACTTAATGATCATGAAGAAGTTTAAATTCAGCAAAACGGAATTTGGCGAGGTCTTGTCTCGCGAAGACCTCAAGTTCGTCTTTGGTGGTGGATCGGGAAGCACAGGCCAAGATGGAAGCAAGATGTATCCTAAGATTGAGGCCTGCAAGGGGAAGAACTATCTTGACGACTGTTCGTTCGTCAGCTCTTCAGGACACACGTTGACTGGTTGCTGCCAGTATGATGCCTTGGCATGGAAAACGACATTGTATTGCTCGGACCTGAATGTCGCCCCCTACACGGCTTGCTCACAAATCAAGAAATAGCAGCAGACTTTTGTGTCCAAGGGCTTGTTGCAAAAAGCTGGAAAACATGAAACACGCTTCACTCCTATTACTACTTTTCCTGTCGCTGGTCTGCGTAGCCTTTGCCCAAAAGGCGGATCACCATGTCGTGGGCCGTGTGGTGGACAACATCACGGGCGACGGCATTGTGGGAGCCCAGGTGGTGCTCCTGCGTGAGGACGGCAGCCAGGTGGGCACCACGGCCACCGACTCGTCAGAATACTGGAACCGCAACGGCCTGTACCGCCTGAAGCTCCCGGGTAAAGGGCGCTATATCGTCCGAGCCTCATGCGTGGGCTATGCCGAAGACAGCGTGAGGGTGGCCCTGCACTCGCTACGCGAGACGGACATCGCGGCCGAAGACATCCGGATGCCCCACACGGACCGTGTCCTACGGGAGGTGACCGTGCGGGCCACGAAGGTGAAGATGGTGATGCATGGCGACACGCTCATCTACAATGCCGACGCCTTCAACCTGGCGGAAGGCTCCATGCTCGACGCCCTGGTCTCGCGGCTCCCCGGTTGCCAGCTGACGAAAGACGGGCGCATCTATGTCAACAGCAAGTATGTGGAGAGCCTGCACGTCAACGGGCAGGACTTCTTCTCAGGCAACCCGAAGCTGGCCCTGGAGAACCTGCCGGCCTACACCGTCAGCCGTATCAAGGTGTTCGACCGAGCGGGCGCCAACTCCACGATGATGGGGCGCGACATGCACGACAAGCAATATGTCATGGACGTGAGACTGAAAAAGGAATACTCCGTGGGCTACCTGGGCAACGTGGAGGCCGGCATAGGTACTGACCGCCGCTTCCTGTCGCGCGGCTTCGGCATGCGCTTCACACCCGTGAGCCGCCTACTGGCCTTTGCCAATGTGAACAATGTGAACAACGAGGATGCGGCCAACCCGCTCATGGATGGCGACTGGGATTCAGGGGAAGCGCCCCAAGGCTTGCTGGCCTCCAAGCAGGTGGGCGTCACCTATCTCCACACGTTGGGCAACGAAGCGTCGTACTTTGGAACCAACAACCTGCTCAAGCACACGGATGCCGACAACCAGGCAGCGACCAACGCGCAAACCTTCCTCAACGGAGGAGACCGATACAGCCACATGAACGCATGGGCACGCGACAAGCAAACCTCGCTTCTGACGAAAGAAGTGCTCAAGATGCTGAGCCGAGGCTGGAACACGGAAAACATCCTGTTCTTGCAGTATGACCGCGCGAAGAGTTGGAACAAGACCGATGGCGAGACGCTGCTGGGAAGCCAACTGCTCAACGGCTTGCTCACGCAAGGCCGCCAAGACCACACGCAGTGGAACCTGGCCTATGACATGAACACAAGCATACGCCTCTATGCCGACATGCTGCGGGTGAAGCTAAGCGGCAGCTACGACCATCTCGACGCCAAGTCGTTCGATGCCTGCCACTACCACTATTATAATGGCACGACCACGGCCGACTATCGCGACAACTATCGCCCAATGACGCGAGAGAATGCGGCAACGGGCATTGATCTTAGCTATCTCTACAGCCTGGGCAAGACCGACCTGCGACTGGGATACTCCTTCAACCACGAGTATCACAACACCAATAATCCCCTGTTCCGTCTCGACCATGTCGTGGGAGCCGACAGCGTACGCTATGACGTGTTGCCCTCGACGGAGCTGGCACTGAATGAGGCCTTGGACACCCAGAACAGTTACCAATCGAGAGACTACGCCAATGAGCATGTGGCCTACTTCGTCTTCTACCACAGTTGGCCGTCGTTCAGGGGCGACCTGTCGGTCCATCTGCCCGTGGCCTTCAGCAAGAGATGGCTTCACTATGACCGCACAGCCCACCAAGATGTCAGTCGTAACAGAGTGTTCTTCAACCCGAAGATGACATTCGAGTGGGGACGGACGTGGCGATGGTCATTGGACGCATCCATGTCCTCGTCGATGCCCGACCTCGTGTCGATGGTCGATTATGAGGACGATGCCGACCCGTTGCACATCCGTCGCGGCAACCGAGCGCTGAAGGACCTGCACCGTTATGACCTCGCCTGGTCAGCACACCATGGCGGGGCCCACCAAAGCCTGTTCAACGTCCAATGGGGCTTCCACCAGACCGACAACGCCGTGGCCTGGGCCCTGAGCTTCGACGAGGCCAACGGCGTTTCCACCGTACAGCCCGTCAGCGTCAACGGCAACTGGCGAACGGACGTTTCCGTGGGCTATTCGCGCACCCTCGACAAGGCTGGCCGGTGGAACATCGACAACCAACTCTCAGCGGGCTACAACCACAACATCGACATGGCGACCGTCTCGGGCGAGCCTTCGAGCACACGCAGCGTGGTCGGCAACTGGCAGGCGGGCGACAACATCAAACTCACCTGGCGCCCCCTCGATGGCTATGAGCTGTCGTTACATGGCGGCGGCAATTACTTCTACATCCACAGCCAGCGCCCCGACTTCTCCGACATCCACGCAGGCGACTACCACCTGGGCCTCAGCGCCTACGTGTCGCTACCCTGGCACTTCCAGCTCACCACCGACATGACGATGCGGGCACGCCGCGGCTACCAGCAGCGCGAGATGAACACCACCGACTGGGTGTGGAACGCCCAGCTCACCCGCACCTTCGCCAAGGGACACCTGGTGGCCAAGCTCCAGGGCGCAGACATCCTCCGCCAGCTCTCCACCACCTCCTATGCCGTCAACGCGCAGGGCCGCACCGAGACCTGGCACAACAGCATACCCCGCTACGCCATGCTCTCGCTCGCCTTGAGATTCAACGTCAACCCGAAGAAAAAACGAGATTAAGATGGATTCTATAATTAGCTTTTTCAGATTTTGAGGCTCTTTTTGAGGTCAT
>DAIOEQ010000001.1:0-7227 GCA_036746215.1 Prevotella sp. | reverse complement strand
AAACCCGCCTTAAAAATTTCACTCATGGTGAAATGACATGAAACTTAGCAAAAGACAATGACACTCATGCCAAGTGAAAGATGCTCATTGGGAACCACGGAAAAGGGGTTGACCTGATTTCACAACCAGGTCAACCCCCATTATAATTAGTATAGGTATGAGTTATAATTTTCCTATAATTCCGAGCTTCGTACTCTGAATGAAGTTCACCACGTTTCTCACAGCAGCTCCATCGGGCACCTGCTCCTTGATTTGGATGGCGGCGTCGAAGACCGACGTCTGTCCATGGAACACGAGGCGATAGGCGTTAGCCAAGTGGTTGAGCACCTTGTCGCTGATGCCATGCTTGCGCAACATCTCCTGGTTGAGTCCGCCATAGCGCACAGGGTTGTCGGTAGCCACAATAAAGGGAGGAATGTCCTTGCTCACTCGGCAACCGCTGGTAACCATTGCCGCCGTTCCCACGCGCACCTGCGCATTGACGATGACACCCGACGAGAAGATGATGCCGCTGTGGATCTCACAATCTCCTGCCACCTTGGTGCCATAACCAAACACGCAATAGTCATGAACATCAGTGTCATGGCTGATGTGCACGCCTTCCATGAGGAAGTTACGGTTACCGATGTGCGTCTTGCCCGTGGAGAACGTGGCGCGGTTGATCACCACATTCTCTCGGATGATGTTCTCGTCACCAATCTCCAGGGTCGTCACCTCACCCTTGAAGTTGAAGTCTTGCGGCTCGGCACCAAGCACAGTGTTTTGATATACTTTGTTTCCCCGTCCCAGACGTGTGCCATTCATGACACTCACGTAGGGATAGATGACGCAGTCGTCTCCAATCTCCACATACCCTTCAATATAAGCGAAAGGATAGATGGTAACAAGTGCATAGTAGAGGTTCACCACGGCCTGCATCTTGTAGAAGTCGTCTGCCACCTTCGAGAGCTCTGCGTTGAGCAGGCTCTGCTGGGCGGTGATGACCTCAAGATAGGTGCTGCTGCCATCGTTGAAGAGGAGCTTGGTATACTCCACGTTCTTCTTGAGGCTCTCAACCTGCTTGGCCTCCAGCTGGCTTTTCTCCTCCGACGAGTTGTAGAGCACCAGGGCGTTGCTCACCTCGCTGCCCGCAGACAGCACAGCGTTCTGCCAAGTGTTGTAGGCTTGTTCCTGCTTGGCCTTAGCCACTTTCAAGCCAGCGATGAGCTGTCCGTGCTGGAAGATAGGCTGCACGAGGCTTCCCACAGCGCTGAGCAGCATCTTGCCTGGGTTCACGACACCCATGCCTGCACTGTTGGTATAGGCGCCTGTTGCGCTGATGGTCAGGTTGGGATAGAAACGCGAGCGAGCTGTGTTGACGTCGTAGAAGCACTGTGCGAGCGACATCTCCGCATAATGCACATCCGGACGGTTGTTAAGCAACTGGATGCCCACACCCGTGGCAAATGAGGAAGGCAGCGACTGCGCGTCGAGCGAACTGCGGTCAATGTGCTGGGCCGACTGCCCGAGCAGCAAAGAGAGTGAGTTCTCGGTCTCACGAATCTGTCGTTTCAGGTCTGTAGCCTGCGCAAGCACCGAGTAGTAGTTACTCTCTGCGCTTTGCACACTGGTCTCCTTGGTTCTTCCCAGCTCTTTCTGGATCTTCATGATGTTCCATGTGTCCTTCACCAAGCCAGCCATGTTGTTGACCACCTCCAACTGCTTGTCAAGCATGAGGAGCGTGTAATACATGTTGGCGATATTGGAGATGACTTTAGTCTTGACCACAAGCTGATAGTCTTTTGTGGCCAAGAGGCTCATCTGCGCGCTCCGCTTTTGGTTGAGTAGGTTGCCGAAGAGGTCCACGCTCCAGCTGGCCGAGATGGGCAACGAGTAGGTCTTCGTGGCCTTACCACCGTCCCATGAGGAAATGGTTCCCTGTGGTGAGAAGGTGAACGAGGGTACGAAGGCGAGCTTGGCCGCCTTCAGCTGCGCCTCTACCATCTGCACGTTCAGAGCCGCATTGAGCATGTCCACATTACTCTTCAGTCCCTTCTCGATGAGTGCTTGAAGCTGCGGATCCGTGAAGACGCTACGCCAAGGCAGGTTGCCGAAACTGGTGGTGTCGGCCACAGCGAGCGTGTCGGCTATGGAGGCCGAGTCGCGCACCAGTCCGGTGGTGCTCACGCTCGGGCGCTCATATTTGGTATAGACCCCGCAACTGCTCATCAGAGCAGCTGCGATGGCTATTGGAATGATATTCTTAACTTTCATCTTAATGCTATTATATGACATGTTGTCATTGGAATATTACATGTTGGGATTGGCCTTGTCGCCCGCAAGTTTCTCCTCACCCGTTCTGAAGTTGGCAGCCAACGGGTTGGTGTACTGCTTGAGCTCAGTGGCCACATCGGCGTTGTCGTCCTCAAACTCGATAGGCTTGATCTTCTCCTGCAATGTCTGGAAGATGTAGAAGAGTGCCGGCACAATCATGATCTGGCAAAGCATACCGATAAGCATACCTCCGATGGCAGCAGCGCCCAGTGTCATGTTACCATGGTAGCCCACGCCCCAAGGCATCAGCATAGGAAGCAGACCGATGATCATGGCCAACGACGTCATCAGGATAGGACGCAGACGCGCGGCGGCTCCGAGCACGGCAGACCAAGAGATGGCCATACCCGTCTGTCGGCGTTCCAGTGCGAACTGCACAATCAAGATGGCGTTCTTGGCCAACAAGCCCATCAACATGATAAGCGCAATCTGCATGTAGATGTCGTTGTTGTTTCCAAACAGGTTGGTGAACAAGAAGGCACCCGCCAGACCGAACGGAATGGAGAGGATGACCGACAACGGCAACACATACGACTCATACTGCGCCGAGAGGATGAGGTAGACGAATGTCAGACACAGGATGAAGATCATCGCCGTGGAGTTGCTCGACTCCTGCTCGTTACGTGTCAGTCCCGAGAACTCATAGCTGTATCCCGACGGCAGCGAAGTCTTAGCCACTTCGCTCATGGCCTTCAAGGCGTCACCCGTGGAGTAGCCATCGGCCGCCGACGCGTTAACATTGATAGAGGTGAAGAGGTTGAAACGGTCAATCTCCTGCGGACCATACACACGGCTCAACGACACATACTCCTTGATGGGGGCCATATCGCCAGCCGATGTGCGCACGTAGATGTTATCGAGGCTCTTCAGGTCTGCACGGTCCTTGGGGTCGGCCTGAATGTAGACACGATAGAGCTTGCCGTAGGCGTTGAAGTTAGAGGCATACATACCTCCGTAATAGCCCTGCATGGTGGTGAGCACCGTTGAGGGGTCAATGCCACTCTGCTTACACTTGGCCACATCCACGTCAATCTTATACTGCGGATACTTGGTGTCGTATGAAGTCATGGCGTTGGAAATCTCCGGACGCTTGTTGAGCTCGGCGATGAACTTCTGCGTCACATCGTAGAACTTGTTGACATCGCCACCCGTACGGTCCTGCATAGAGAACGTGCATTTTAGGCGGCTGGAAGGCCAAGATCTGTGCGCCCTTGATGGCAGCCGTCTGCTTATAGATCATGCCCAGCACCATGGTAGAACCCAGGTTGTGCACACCGACATACTTCAGCGGTCCTTCCTGCTTCTGGCGCTCCTCAAACGACTTCAGCTTGATGATGAACGTACCCTGGTTGGATCCCTGGCCGGCAATGAAGTTGTAACCGGTGATGCGCATGCGGCTCTCGATGGCGGGGTTGGTGGCCAGCATGCGGTCCACCTGGTCCATGACCTCCTCCGTCTTCTTCATGGAAGTTCCGGGAGGTGTTGAGACCGTACAGAAGACGGTACCCGTATCCTCGTCAGGCACGAGGCCTGTCTTGGTGGTGCCCATGAGCACGCCCATGAGCACGATGCCCACGATGACGGCGCCGATGGCGATGACAGGGCGCTCCACAATGCGGCGCACGCCGTTGCGATAACGGTCTTGCACCTTGGTATAGGTAGCGTTGAACGCGGCATGGAAGCGGTCGACGAACGACATCTTGCGCTCGCTGCCGTCCTCATTCTTCGGCTTCAGCAAGATGGCGCAAAGCGCAGGCGACAGCGTCAAGGCGTTCAAGGCCGAGATGACGATCGATATGGCCATCGTGATACCAAACTCACGATAGAAGGTACCAGAGGTTCCACCCATGAACGACACGGGGATGAACACGGCTGACATCACAAGCGTGATGGAGATGATGGCGCCCGAAATCTCGTTCATGGCGTCGATAGAGGCCTGTCGGGCCGACTTGTATCCCAAGTCGAGCTTGGCGTGCACGGCCTCAACCACCACGATGGCATCGTCGACCACGATGGCAATGGCAAGCACAAGGGCGGCCAGCGTCAAGAGGTTGAGCGAGAAGCCAAACACATAGAGGAAGAAGAACGTACCGACCAACGACACCGGCACGGCGATGAGCGGGATGAGCGTGGAGCGCGTGTCTTGCAAGAAGATGTAAACGACAATGAACACGAGCACGAAGGCCTCGAGAAGCGTCTTCACCAAGTCTTCGATGGAGGCGAAAAGGAACTCCGTGACATCCTGCATCACGTTGAAGTGGAGTCCGGGAGGCAATGTCTTTGCCTGCTCGGCGAGCAGTTGCTTGATGTTCGTGGCAATCTCAGTGGCGTTGGAGCCAGCAGTCTGGGTCACCATCATGGTCACTGAAGGCTTGCCGTTGAGCTCAGAAGCCACCGAGTAAGACAGTGCGCCCATCTCGACGCGAGCCACATCCTTCACGCGAATGGTCTGTCCGTCCTGGGTCGACTTGATGATCATGTCGCCGAACTCCTCAGGCGTCTTCAGGCGTCCCTTGTAACGGAAGGTGTACTCATATTGCATGTCACTGTTCTCTCCCACTGATCCCGGGGCCGCCTCAATGTTCTGTTGGGAAAGCACACCCGTGAGATCGGACGGGATGAGTCCGTAGCTTTTCATCTTCACCGGGTCGATCCAGAGACGCATGGTGTAGTCTTTCTGCGAGAAGCACTGGCACTCACCCACACCATTCACACGCTTGATGGCAGGCACCACGTTGATGTTGGCGTAGTTGGCGAGGAACTCATCGTCGTAGCGGTCGTCATCTGCCGTGAGACCGAAGAGGATCACCGTAGACGACTGTCGCTTCATGACCTGCACGCCAGCCTTGGTCACCTCGGCGGGCAACAGGGCAGAGGCCTGCGACACACGGTTCTGCACGTTCACCTGACACATGTCGGCGTTCATGCCTTGCTTGAAGTAGACAGTGATAGAGGCCGAACCGTCGTTGGTGGCCGAAGAGGTCATGTAGGTCATGCCCTCCACACCATTGATTTGCTCCTCCAACGGGGCAAGCACGGAGTTGAGCACCGTCTCTGAGTTGGCACCCGTATACGAGGCGCGCACCATGATGGTAGGCGGTGCGATGTTCGGGTACTGCTCAATGGGCAGCGATATGAGTCCGATGACACCGAGGATGACAATCACGATGGAAATCACCGTGGAGAGCACCGGACGCTTGATAAATCTATCTAATTTCATGGATTATTCTCTTTTGTTCCTTCCTTGGAAATATGCTTGTTTTACTTGCCAAAGTCCTTCTTGAGCTTATTCAAGTCGCCCTGGTCGGCGCCCATCTGCTCGGTCTTCTTGAGTTTTTCCTGGTATTGCGCCTCACTGATGGGCTTGATTTCCATACCGTCAGTGAGTGACGAGATGCCGTTGACCACGATGCGGTCGCCTGGCTTCAGGCCGCTGGTGATGATGTAGTTTTTGCCATCATCCTGGGGATTGATGGTCACGGCGGTATATTTCACCTTGTTGTTCTTGCCTACGACATACACGAAGTGCTTGTCCTGCACCTGTGCCACGGCATCCTGCGGGATGATGATGGCCGAGCTCGACACATGGGGCACGACGATGGAGCCCGAGCCACCGCTCTTCAGCAAGTGCTCTGGGTTGGGGAAGTCGGCGCGCATCGACACGCTACCCGTGGTGGGATCGATGACACCACTCACCGTGGCCACACGTCCTGGCTGGTTGTAGATGGTTCCGTCAGCCAACTGGAGCTTCACGGAAGGATAGTCCTTGATGGCTGCGTGGAGCCCACCGGCGGTCTTGGTCATGTCGAGCAGGTCCTTCTCGGTCATGGAGAAGTAGACCTGCATGGTGCTGATGTTCGACACGGTGGTCAACGGCTGCTGGCTGCTGGCGCTCACGAGGGCGCCCACACGGTAAGGCAGGTCACCGATGACGCCGCTTGCCGGACTGGTGACGTAGCAGAAGTTGAGGTTCTCCTTGGCCGACACATAGCTGGCCTCGGCTTGCGCGAGCCCTGCGGCTGCGGCCTCCATGCTGTTCTTCGCCGACTGAAGCTCATACGCGCCGATGACGTTGTTCTTGAAGAGCTTCACATTATTATTATAGGTCAAGCGGGCTGTGTTGAGCTGCGCCTTGGCAGAGTTCACCGCGGCCTTGGCCTGACGCACGGCGGCGGCATACGTGACATTGTCGATGACGAAGAGAAGCTGGCCGGCCTTCACGGTCTGTCCTTCCTTCACACACAACTTGGTAATGAAGCCTGAGACTTTCGGACGGATCTCCACATCCTGCACACCCTTGATGGTAGCGGGATAGGTGGTCTGGAGCTCTGCGCTCTGCGCGCCGACGGTTCTCACAGCATACTCGTTGTCACCAAAGTCTGGCTTGCCTGATGACTTCTTGCCTCCACATGAGACGAGCATTGCAGCCAAGGCTGCAAACAATAAAATTTTGTTCTTTGTCATACCTATTAATAATGTATATTTTCTGTTGAATAGTGTAACGCACCCATATGTGTCGGCACATTTAACACTATTTATTCTTAAAAAGGCCGACTTTTACCATCTTTTTACACCAGTCCCATCTCTCGGGCCTTCTCACGGAGCAGTTGCATGAGGGGTTCGCGCTCGTTGGGCACGCGCATGTCGAGCACGGCGTCCTTGAGTGTCTGCTTGAGCGTGCCCACTTCCCTGCAGGGCGGCAGGTGGAACATGTCCATGATTTCGTTGCCGTCGATGCAAGGCTGCAAGAGGCGCTTGTAGTCGCGCACCTTGAGGTCGGCTATCTTCTCGCGCACCAATTGGAAGTTTTGCAGGAAGCGCTGCTTTCTCACCTGGTTTTTGCTGGTGATGTCGGCCTCGCAGAGCATCATCAGGTCATCGATGTCGTCGCCGGCGTCGTTGACCAGCCGCCTG